>NZ_JAGMUF010000106.1:0-202 GCF_019049125.1 Streptomyces sp. AC602_WCS936
GCCCGAGAGGGTGAGTACAAAGGAAGCGACCGTTCCTTGAGAACTCAACAGCGTGCCAAAAGTCAACGCCAGATATGTTGATACCCCGACCTGATCGGATCTCTGATCGGGTTGAGGTTCCTTTGAAACACACACAGCGAGGACGCTGTGAACGGTCGGATCATTCCTCCGACTGTTCCGCTCTCGTGGTGTCACCCGATTA
>NZ_JAGMUF010000107.1:0-230 GCF_019049125.1 Streptomyces sp. AC602_WCS936
GGTGGAGCCGCTGAACCAAGCGGTTAGTAGGTGAGTGATGGGGTGACGCAGGAAGGTAGTCCATCCCGGGCGGTGGTTGTCCCGGGGTAAGGGTGTAGCCCGTCATCTAGGTAAATCCGGGTGACATGTGGGTGAGACCTGATGCCGAGCCGATTGTGGTGAAGTGGATGATCCTATGCTGTCGAGAAAAGCCTCTAGCGAGTTTCATGGCGGCCCGTACCCTAAACCGA
>NZ_JAGMUF010000108.1:0-207 GCF_019049125.1 Streptomyces sp. AC602_WCS936
GGCGTCAGTCCGTATACATCGCCTTACGGCTTCGCACGGACCTGTGTTTTTAGTAAACAGTCGCTTCTCGCTGGTCTCTGCGGCCACCCCCAGCTCAGGAAGTAAATTCCATCACCAGGTGTGGCCCCCCTTCTCCCGAAGTTACGGGGGCATTTTGCCGAGTTCCTGAACCATAGTTCACCCGAACGCCTCGGTATTCTCTACCTG
>NZ_JAGMUF010000011.1:0-127735 GCF_019049125.1 Streptomyces sp. AC602_WCS936
CGACGCCCCCCACCACCGGCACGGACCCCTGGCTCCCCCTCCGCACCCTCACCCACCCCACCCCCGCCGGCCCCGTCGCCATCCCCCTCGACGACCTCGACCCCTACCGCGACCTGGACGACCCGGTGCCGCCCGACCGGCTCGACGCCGAAGAGGCGGCCGAGTGGCAGCGGGTCTTCGACGACGCCGTCGCGATACTCGCCGCGAGCGGTACCGCGCAGGGCCCGGGGCGGCTCGACCCGGCCCTGATACGCGCCGTCGTGCCCTATGGACGCACCGCCGCCACCCCGCCCGCCGCACCGACCGTCGCCGTCTCGGCCTCCAGCGGCGACTCCTTCGGCGCCATGCTCATCTCCCGCCCCGGGTCCGCTCTCGCCCTCGCCGAGACCCTCGTCCACGAGTTCCAGCACAGCAAGCTCGCCGCCCTCCTCCACCTCTTCCCCCTCCTCGACGACGACCGCGCGGAGCGCTACTACGCCCCCTGGCGCGCCGACCCGCGCCACCTCACCGGTCTGCTGCACGGCGCGTACGCCTTCACCGGAGTCGCCGGATTCTGGCGGGACCGACTGGGCGAGCCGGCGCACGCCGAGGCCGCCGCGTACCACTTCGCGCTGCGCCGGTTGCAGAGCCGGCTGGTCGTGCGGACGCTGCTGACCAGCGGCCGGCTCACCGCGCCGGGCCACCGTCTGGTCACCGGCCTCGCCCGCACGCTGGACGGCTGGCTGCGCGTGCCCGTCGACCCGGCCGCCCTGGCACGGGCCCGTACGGCCGCCGCCCTCCACCGCACCCAGTGGCGGCTGCGCAACGTCGCCGCACCGGACGGCCCGGACGACCCCCTCCGCTTCCGCCCTGACCGTGGCTTCTGGCCCGACGTCCGCACCCACGCCTTCGCCGCCCGCCCCGCCGTCCCCCGTACCCCCGACGAGCACCTCGCCGCCGGCGACCCGGCCACCGCACTGGACGGCTACGCCAAGGACCTGGCCCACGACCCGGCCGACCCGCACGCGCTCTCCGGCTGGATCGTCGCCCGCGCGACCCTGGAGCCGGGGCACGCCACCCGGCGGCCCTTGGCCCGCCCGGAGCTGGCCCGGCCGCGGCCCGGCGGCTGACGGCGGGCGAACACGAGGGCACGGGTCTGCGCAAGCAGGGGGTGAACAGGCGCCCGAATGGTCAGGATGGAGGCATGGGATTCCAAGTCGACTCCGAGGCCGGGCGGCTCACCCGCGTCATACTGCACCGGCCGGATCTCGAGCTCAAAAGGCTCACCCCCAGCAACAAGGACGCCCTCCTCTTCGACGACGTGCTGTGGGTGCGCCGGGCGCGCGCCGAGCACGACGGGTTCGCCGACGTGCTCCGCGACCGCGGGGTGGCGGTGCACCTCTTCGGCGACCTGCTCACCGAGACCCTGGACGTCCCGGCCGCCCGCCGGCTCGTCCTGGACCGGGTCTTCGACGAGAAGGAGTACGGAGTGCTGGCCACGGACCACCTCCGGGCCGCCTTCGAGACGCTGCCCGCCCGCGAGCTCGCCGAGGCCCTGGTCGGCGGCATGACCAAGCGGGAGTACCTGGAGGCGCACCCGGAGCCGACCTCCGTGCGCTTCCACGCCATGGAGCTGGACGACTTCCTGCTCGGACCGCTGCCCAACCACCTCTTCACCCGGGACACCTCGGCCTGGATCTACGACGGCGTCTCCATCAACGCCATGCGCTGGCCCGCCCGGCAGCGCGAGACCGTGCACTTCGAGGCGATCTACCGGCACCATCCGCTCTTCCGCGACGAAAGCTTCCACCTCTGGTCCGAGGGCCAGGCCGACTACCCCTCCACCATCGAGGGCGGCGACGTCCTCGTCATCGGCAACGGCGCCGTCCTCATCGGCATGAGCGAGCGGACCACGCCCCAGGCCGTCGAGATGCTCGCGCACAAGCTGTTCGCGGCGGGCTCCGCCCGCACCATCGTGGCCCTGGACATGCCGAAGAGACGGGCCTTCATGCACCTGGACACGGTGATGACGATGGTCGACGGCGACACCTTCACCCAGTACGCCGGGCTCGGCATGCTCCGCTCCTACACCATCGAGCCGGGCGTGGGGGAGAAGGAGCTGAAGGTCACCGACCACCCGCCGGAGCACATGCACCGCGCGATCGCCGCCGGTCTCGGCCTCAACGAGATCCGGGTTCTGACCGCGACCCAGGACGTGCACGCCGCCGAACGCGAGCAGTGGGACGACGGCTGCAACGTGCTGGCCGTCGAGCCCGGCGTCGTCGTCGCCTACGAGCGGAACGCCACCACAAACACCCACCTGCGCAAACAGGGCATCGAGGTGATCGAGATCCCGGGCAGCGAACTGGGCCGGGGCAGGGGCGGCCCACGCTGCATGAGCTGCCCGGTCGAACGGCAGCCCGTGTAGGCTCCCCGTATAGGCCGCGTATAAGAATTCAAGCTCTCGTATACTGTTCCATTGAGTCCCGTCCCCGTACTTTCTGGAGCACCCCATGGCGACAGTCCCGATCGCCCTCGCCGGCCGCCACTTCCTCAAGGAGCTCGACTTCACCGCGGACGAGTTCCGCGGCCTGGTCGGGCTGGCCGCGGAGCTGAAGGCGGCCAAGCGGGCCGGGACCGAGACGCGGCACCTCCAGGGCAAGAACATCGCGCTGATCTTCGAGAAGACCTCGACACGCACCCGGTGCGCCTTCGAGGTCGCCGCCGCCGACCAGGGCGCCTCGACGACCTACCTCGACCCGTCCGGCTCGCAGATCGGGCACAAGGAGTCCGTGAAGGACACCGCGCGGGTGCTGGGGCGCATGTTCGACGGGATCGAGTACCGGGGCGACAGCCAGCAGAAGGTCGAGGAGCTGGCCGCCTTCGCCGGCGTCCCCGTCTACAACGGCCTGACCGACGACTGGCACCCCACCCAGATGCTCGCCGACGTGCTCACGATGACCGAGCACAGCGACAAGCCGCTGCACGAGATCGCCTTCGCCTACCTCGGCGACGCCCGCTTCAACATGGGCAACTCCTACCTGGTCACCGGCGCTCTGCTCGGCATGGACGTGCGCATCGTCGCGCCGAAGACCTACTGGCCCGCCCAGGAGGTCGTCGATCGGGCGAAGGCGCTCGCCGAGTCCAGCGGGGCGCGCATCACCCTCACCGAGACCGTGGACGAGGGCGTGCGCGGCGCCGACTTCGTCGTCACCGACGTCTGGGTCTCCATGGGCGAGCCCAAGGACGTCTGGGCCGAGCGGATCAAAGCCCTCGCCCCGTACGCGGTGACCATGGACGTGCTGCGCGCCACCGGCAACCCGGACGTCAGGTTCCTGCACTGCCTGCCCGCCTTCCACGACCTGGGCACCAAGGTCGGCCAGGAGATCTTCGAGGCTTACGGCCTCGACTCCCTGGAGGTCACGGACGAGGTCTTCGAGTCCGCGCACTCGGTCGTCTTCGACGAGGCGGAGAACCGGCTGCACACCATCAAGGCGGTCATGGTCGCCACGCTGGCCTGACCGGGCGGCCGATCAGGCCCGTTATTCTGACCGGCGGCCCCGGAGCCACCCCTTCCGGTACCGCCGGCCGCGACCACCGTCGCGCCCCACGCACCACCAGAAACGAGCACCACCCGCAATGCCCGCTTCCCGCATCAAGTCCCCCCACCTCCTGGTGGCCGAATCCGGCGCCGACCGCGAAGGCCACGGCCTGAAGCGCACGATGGGCCTGTTCCAGCTCGTCTGCTTCGGCGTCGGCGCCATCGTCGGCACCGGCATCTTCGTCGGCCTGTCCGACTCGGTCGCCGAGGCCGGCCCCGCCGTCGTCGTCTCCTTCATCCTCGCGGCGATCACCTGCGTCTTCACCGCGTTCGCCTTCGCCGAGCTGGGCGGCGCCATCCCGGTCTCCGGCTCCTCGTACTCCTTCGCCTACGCCGGACTCGGCGAGCGCACCGCCTTCCTCGTCGGCTGGTGCCTGCTCCTGGAGTACGGCGTCTCCGTCTCCGCGGTCGCCGTCGGCTGGAGCCAGTACGTCAACGAACTCCTCGACAGCGTCCTCGGCGTCCAGCTCCCGCACGCGCTCTCCTCCGGCCCCGGCGACGGCGGCGCGGTCAACCTCCCCGCGGTCATCGTCATCGCCCTGGCCTGCGTGCTCCTGGTGCGCGGCGTACGGGAGAGCGCCCGCGCCACGGCCGCGATGGCCGTCCTCAAGCTGGCCGTCCTGATCGCCTTCTGCGCCATCGGCTTCTACGCCTTCAAGGACGGCAACCTCAGCCCGTTCTCCCCGGCCGGCCTCGGCGGCATCGGCGCCGGCACCACGGCCGCCTTCTTCTCGTACATCGGCTTCGACGCGATCACCACGGCGGGCGAGGAGGCCAAGAACCCGCGCCGGGACATCCCCATCGCCATCCTGGTCTGCATCGGCCTGGTCACCCTGCTGTACTGCGCGGTCGCCGTGGCCGCGATCGGCGCCGTCGGCGGCGACCAGGTCGGCGACCGGCCCGCGGCCCTCTCCTACGTCGTGAACGAGGTCACCGGCTCCACCGTCGGCGGCGGCGTGGTCGCCTTCGGCGCGGTCGTCGCCATCGCCTCGGTCGTGCTCGCCGTGATGTACGGCCAGACCCGCATCCTGATGTCCATGTCCCGGGACGGTCTGATCCCCCGCGTCTTCGAGAAGGTCTCGCCGCGCACCGCCACCCCGGTCGCCGGCACCCTCATCGTGGGTGTGCTCTTCGCCCTCCCCGCGGCCTTCGCCCCGCTCGACGCGGTGGTCAACCTCTGCACCATCGGCACGCTGGCCACCATGGCCGCCGTCAACATCGCCGTGATCGCGCTGCGCCGCCGCGAGCCGGGCCTCGCCCGCACCTTCCGCGTGCCGCTGTACCCGGTGACGCCGCTGCTCGGCGTCGGCTTCTGCCTGTACCTGATCTACGAGACGGGCGCGGCGACCTGGCTCCAGTTCGCGGTGTTCCTCGCCGTGGGCCTGCTGGTGTACGCCGCCTACGGGCGCCGGCACTCCCGCCTGGCCCGGGCGGAGGTCACTCCGGAGAGCGACGCGGAGCGGGTACCGCAGGAAGCCTGAACCAGACCGCCTTGCCCGCCCCGGTGGGCCGGTGGCCGCAGGACGAGCTGAGGGCGCGGATCAGCAGCAGACCGCGCCCGTGCTCCTGCCAGGGGTCGGGCGGCTCCTTGCCCGGGCGGGTGAGGTCGCCGGGCGGCGACGGGTCCGGGTCGTGGACCTCCACCTGGCAGCTGGTCGGCATCAGCTCCACGACCAGCTCGATCGGCGACCCGCCCGCGGTGTGCTCGACGGCGTTCGCCACCAGCTCCGCCGTCAGCAGCTCCGCCGTGTCGCCGTCGGCGGTGTGCTCCAGCTCGGCCAGCGCCGTACGCACCAGGGCACGGGCCACCGGCACGGCCGCGGCGGAGTGCGGCAGCGCGATGCGCCAGGAGGCGGGGGCGGAAGGGTGATCGTGCACGGCGGGTCCGTTTCGTGGAGCAGGCGGTCCTGTCCTGCTTTCAACCTTATGAATGGTACGGCGCCACCGGCAGAGCCGTTCGACGGGCACCGCACGGGACCTTCGGCCCGGCGCTCACGGGCCCGTCGCGTCTATCGCGCACCCGTGACGACAGTCACAGAACGGTGATAACTTCGAGTGTCATGAGTCCCTTCACCGGCTCCGCCGCCCCCACCTCCGACTGGCGGCACCTGCGCGTCGATCTCACCGACGGCGTCGCCACCGTCACCCTCGCCCGACCCGACAAGCTCAACGCGCTCACCTTCGAGGCCTACGCCGACCTGCGCGACCTGCTCGCCGAGCTGTCCCGGGAGCGGTCCGTGCGGGCGCTGGTGCTGGCGGGTCAGGGGCGCGGCTTCTGCTCCGGCGGCGACGTCGACGAGATCATCGGCGCCACGCTCTCCATGGACACCGCCCAGCTCCTCGACTTCAACCGCATGACGGGCCAGGTGGTGCGGGCGGTACGGGAGTGCCCGTTCCCGGTGATCGCCGCGCTGCACGGAGTCGCCGCCGGGGCGGGGGCGGTCCTCGCACTCGCCGCCGACTTCCGCGTCGCCGACCCGTCCACCCGCTTCGCCTTCCTCTTCACCCGCGTCGGTCTCTCCGGCGGCGACATGGGCGCGGCGTACCTGCTGCCCAGGGTGGTGGGCCTCGGCCACGCGACCCGGCTGCTGATGCTCGGCGACGCGGTACGGGCGCCGGAGGCGGAACGGATCGGCCTGATCAGCGAGCTGACCGACGAGGGCCGCGCCGACGAGGCCGCCCAGACCCTCGCCCGCCGCCTGGCCGACGGCCCGGCCCTCGCCCACGCCCAGACCAAGGCCCTCCTCACCGCCGAACTGGACATGCCCCTGGCGGCAGCGGTGGAGTTGGACGCCTCGACCCAGGCCCTCCTGATGAACGGCGAGGACTACGCCGAGTTCCACGCGTCGTTCACAGAAAAACGCCCCCCGAAGTGGCAAGGGAGGTAGGGCATGTCTTCAACTCAGGCGAGCATGCCAACCTCAGGGGCGCGGGGAACTGCGCGAGCAACCCCGACGGCGCCGCAGCCGCCCGCGACGACAAGCCACCCCCTACGCACCGCGATCATCGGCGGCGGCCCCGGCGGCCTCTACACCGCCGCCCTCCTCAAACGCCTCGCCCCCGACCGCGAGGTCACCGTCTGGGAACGCAACGCCCCCGACGACACCTTCGGCTTCGGCGTAGTCCTCTCCGACGAAACCCTCGGCGGCATCGAACACGCCGACCCGGCGGTATACGCGGCCCTCCAGGCCGACTTCGTCCGCTGGGACGGCATCCACATCGCTCACCGAGGCACCCGCCAAACCTCCACAGGACACGGTTTCGCCGCCCTCGGCCGCCGCCGCCTCCTCACCATCCTGCACGACCGCTGCCGTTCCCTCGGCGTCGACCTGCGCTTTGGCACCGAGGCCCCACACCCTGACCGCCTGGCGCGGGAGTACGACCTCGTCGTGGCCGCCGACGGCGTACACAGCACCACCCGCGCGACCTACCGCGACGCGTTCCGCCCCCACCTCACCACCCACCGCTGCCGCTACATCTGGCTGGCCGCCGACTTCGCCTTCGACGCCTTCCGCTTCGACATCGCCGAGACCGAGCACGGCGTGATGCAACTGCACGGCTACCCCTACGCGCCCGACGCCTCGACCGTCATCGTCGAGATGCGCGAGGAGGTCTGGCAGGCGGCCGGCTTCGACGAGCTGGACGAGGCCGAGTCCACCGCCCGCTGCGCCAAGATCTTCGCCGACGCCCTCGGCGGCCGGCCGCTGAGGTCCAACAAGTCGGCCTGGACCACCTTCCGCACGGTCGTCAACGAACGCTGGTCGCACGGCAACGTCGTCCTGCTCGGCGACGCCGCCCACACCGCCCACTTCTCCATCGGCTCCGGCACCAAGCTCGCCGTCGAGGACGCCCTCGCGCTCGCCGCCTGCCTGGAGGAACAGCCCACTCTCGAACAGGCCCTCACCGCCTACGAGGAGGAGCGGCGCCCCGTCGTCGCCTCCACCCAGCGGGCGGCCAAGGCCAGCCTGGAGTGGTTCGAGGACCTGCCCCGGTACCTGGACCAGCCGCCCCGCCGCTTCGCCTTCAACCTGCTCAGCCGCAGCCGCCGCGTCACCCACGACAACCTGCGGCTGCGCGACGCCCGCTTCACCGAGTCCGTCGAGCGCGAGTTCGGCTGCCCGCCCGGCACGCCCCCGATGTTCACCCCGTTCCGGCTGCGCGGCCTGACCCTGCGCAACCGCGTCGTCGTCTCCCCGATGGACATGTACTCGGCCACCGACGGCGTCCCCGGCGACTTCCACCTCGTCCACCTGGGTGCGAGGGCCCTGGGCGGCGCCGGTCTGGTGATGACCGAGATGGTGTGCGTCAGCGAGCAGGGCCGCATCACCCCGGGCTGCGCGGGCCTCTACACCGGACGCCAGGCGGAGGCGTGGCGGCGGATCACGGACTTCGTGCACGCGCAGGCGCCCGGCACCGCGATCGGCGTGCAGCTCGGGCACAGCGGCCGCAAGGGCTCGACCCGGCTGATGTGGGAGGGCATGGACGAACCGCTCCCCGAGGGCAACTGGCCCCTGGTGGCCCCGTCCCCGCTGCCGTACAAGCCCGGCGGCCAGATCCCGCGCGAGCTGACCCGGGCACAGCTGACCGACATCCGGGAGCAGTTCACGGCCGCCGCCCACCGCGCCGCACGGGCCGGGTTCGACCTGCTCGAACTGCACTGCGCCCACGGTTACCTGCTCTCCGGTTTCCTCTCCCCGCTCACCAACCGCCGCACCGACGCCTACGGCGGCTCACCGGAGAAACGGCTCCGCTTCCCGCTGGAGGTCTTCGACGCCGTACGCGCCGCATGGCCCGGTGACCGGCCCATGACCGTACGCGTCTCCGCGACCGACTGGGCCGAGGGCGGCACGAGCCCCGAGGAGGCCGTGGCCATCGCCCGCGCCTTCGCGGTGCACGGCGCCGACGCCGTCGACGTGTCCACCGGGCAGGTCGTGGCCGAGGAGCGGCCGGAGTTCGGGCGCTCGTACCAGGCCCCGTACGCCGACCGCATCCGGCACGAGGCGGGCGTCCCGGTGATCGCCGTCGGCGCGATCTCCTCCTGGGACGACGTGAACTCGCTGATCCTGGCCGGCCGCGCCGACCTGTGCGCCCTCGCCCGCCCCCACCTCTACGACCCGCACTGGACCCTGCACGCGGCGGCCGAGCAAGGCTACGAGGGGCCGGGCGTCGGATGGCCGGCCCCGTACCGGGCGGGCAGCCGCCGCCCGGTGACCGGACGCACCGACGCCCCCAGACCCAGGCTCACGCTGCACGGCGGACGTCAGGACGTGTAGCCCCAGGCCGCGCTCACCGGGCGCAGCGGTCCGGCGATCTCGTCCTCGGCGGGCAGCGCGCGGCCCGGCTGCACCGTGCCGGTGCGGATGTTGTCCCGCCAGTCGCCGAGGCCCCGGACCAACTCGCCGTCGCTCTTGCGACCGTAGTCGAGCATGGCCGGGTCGTAGTCGACGCCGAGGAACGCGCACAGGCGGCGCATCTCCCGCTCGGGGGCGTCGGTGATGTCCTCGTAGCGCACGGTGAAGCCGTCGGAGTCGGCGGTGCGGGCCTCCTCGACGGCGTGCACGTAGGGCAGCACGTCGTCGACGGCCTTGTCGTACGGCCGCTTGACGGGGTCGCTCTCGTGCCAGGAGCGGGCGATCGACTCGGGGTGGCGCAGCAGGAAGACGAAGCGCGCGTCGGGCCAGCAGTCCTTCAGGCGCCGGAACATGTAGACGTTGGCCGGGGTCTTCTCCACGACGAAGTCCTTGCCCGACCTGGTCAGCTCCCGGTGCATGACGCGGTCCCACAGCAGGTGCTCCAGGTCCCCGCGCTCCAGGCCGAGGGTGCTCATCGCCCGCTGGGAGAACCAGTTGGTGCAGTCGACCTCCATCCGGCCGAGGTGCAGCTCGTGCGGGGCGTGCAGCCGGGGGTGGGCGCCCATCATCATGCGCAGCAGGGTGGAGCCGGAGCGGATGGAGGAGATGATGAAGACGGGCCGCCGCAGCAGCCGCTCGGTCGCCAGCTCCTCGGCCGGCGGACACCGGTAGGCGGGCGTGGGCCGCTCGGCGGGTTCCGGCGCGGCGGACGCCTTCTTCCCCCTCGCTCTGTGGGGAGCTCTCCGTACCTGGAGGCCGGTGGTGACGGTGAGGGCCCGGTTCAAGTTACGTGCGAGACTCATGCGTCCGCACGGTAGGTGACGAACCTGAGAAGAGGGTCTGAGAAGGCTGAGGGTTCCTTGATCATCATGAAATGTGATGGGAGTCACTGAGAGGGCGGGGCGTCGAGCGCGGCGTAGACCGCCCCCGCGTCGCGCAGCCGCTCGTGCAGCGCGTGGAAGACGGCCGCCGAGCGCGTACCGGGCCACCCCTCGGGCAGCAGCCGGGCGGGCAGGCCCGGGTCGGCGTAGGGCAGGTGGCGCCAGGAGTCCAGCGCGAGGAGGTAGTCGCGGTACGCCTCCTCGGGCGGGGTGCCGGTCCGGCCCTCCCAGTCGCGCAGCACGCGCGCGTGGCGGTCGAGGAACGCCTCGTGCTCCTTGGCGACCGCCGCCAGGTCCCACCAGCGGGCCACCGCCTCGGCGGTCGGTGTGAAGCCCAGGTGCTCGCCGCGGAAGAAGTCCACGTAGGAGTCCAGGCCCAGGCGGCCCAGCGTGTGCCGGGTCTCCCCGTAGAGGCGGGCGGGCGCGATCCACACGCCGGGGGCCGCGGAGCCGAAGCCCAGCCCCGCCAGGCGGGAGCGCAGCACGTGCCGCTGCTGCCGCTGCGACTCCGGCACCGAGAACACCGCGAGCACCCAGCCCTGGTCCTCGTAGGGTGCCGTGGCGTAGATGCGCCGGTCCCCGTCGTCCAGCAGCTGCCGGGCCTCCGGGGACAGTTCGTAGCCGGCCGCGCCCCCGGCCGTGCGGGCGGGCAGCAGCAGTCCGCGCCGTTTCAGCCGGGACACCGACGAGCGTACGGAGGGCGCGTCCACCCCGACCGCGGCCAGCAGCCGGATCAGCTCGGCGACGGGCACCGGGCCCGGCGCGAAGCGGCCGTACGCGCCGTAGAGCGTGACGATCAGGGACCTCGGGGCGTGCTGCGCGTGCTGGTCGGACACGTTGATCATCTTAGGTTGTCGTCATCCCGCCTGGTCGCCCCGGGGACGGTCGGGCGGCGGGAGCAGCCGGTAGCGCTGGAGCTTCCCGGTCGCCGTGCGCGGCAGCGCGTCCGGGAAGTGGATCTCGCGCGGGCACTTGTACGGCGCGAGCTCCGCCCTGAGGAAGGCGCGCAGCGCGTCGGCGTCCCGCTCGGCGCCCTCCCGGAGCACGGCGTGGGCGACCACCACCTGCCCGCGGTGCGCGTCGGGCCGGCCCACCACCGCCGCCTCCACCACGTCCGGGTGGCGCAGCAGGGCGTCCTCCACCTCGGGCCCGGCGATGTTGTACCCGGCGGAGATGATCATGTCGTCGGCGCGTGCCACGTACCGGAAGTACCCGTCGGGCTCCCGCACATAGGTGTCCCCGGTGATGTTCCAGCCGCCGCGCACGTACTCCCGCTGCCGCGGGTCGGCGAGGTACCGGCAGCCCACCGGCCCCCGCACCGCCAGCAGCCCCGGCTCCCCGTCGGGCACCGGCACCCCGGACTCGTCCTGCACGCGCGCGTGCCACCCCGGCACCGGGACGCCGGTCGTGCCGGGCCTGATGTCGCCGTCGGCCGCGGAGACGAAGATGTGCAGCAGCTCGGTGGCGCCGATGCCGTTGATGATGCCCAGCCCGGTGCGGTCGTGCCAGGCCCGCCAGGTGGCCGCGGGCAGGTTCTCGCCCGCCGAGACACAGCGCCTCAGGCTCGTCACGTCGTACGCGTCCAGCTCGTCGAGCATCGCGCGGTACGCCGTCGGCGCGGTGAACAGCACCGACACCCGGTGCTCGGCGACGGCGGGCAGCAGCTGCCGGGGGCCCGCCTGTTCGAGCAGCAGCGCGCTCGCCCCCGCGCGCATCGGGAAGATCACCAGCCCGCCGAGACCGAAGGTGAAGCCGAGCGGCGGACTGCCCGCGAAGACGTCGTCCGGGCGCGGCCGGAGCACGTGCGCGGAGAAGGTGTCGGCGATCGCCAGCACGTCGCGGTGGAAGTGCATGCAGCCCTTGGGCCGGCCGGTGGTGCCGGAGGTGAACGCGATCAGCGCCACGTCGTCGGCCGCCGTGTCCGCGGCCGGGTACGGCGCACCGGGCGCCGCGCCGGCCTCCCCGTCGGCTTCCGTGCCGGCCTCCGCGCGGGTCAGCAGGTCGTCGGGCGCGTCACCGCCGTACGTCGTGATCCGCAGCCCCGGCACCTCCGCCTTGGCGAGGTCGTCGACGGACCGTACGTCGCACAGCGCGTGGCGCACCCGGGCGATCTCGCAGATCGCGCGCAGCTCGTGCGGGCGCTGCTGGGCCAGCACGGTGACCGCCACCGCGCCCGCCTTCAGCACCGCCAGCCAGCAGGCCGCCAGCCACGGGGTGGTGGGGCCGCGCAGCAGCACCCGGTTGCCCGGGACGACCCCGAGGTCGCCGGTGAGGAGGTGGGCGAGCCGGTCGACCCGGTCCCGCAGCCGCCCGTACGTCCAGTCGTCCCCGGACGCGGTGCGGAAGACCGGGCGGTCGTCGGGCGGGCCGGTGAGCAGCTCGGCCGCGCAGTTCAGCCGGGCGGGGTAGCGCAGCTCCGGCAGGTCGAAGCGGAGCTCGGGCCACTGGTCGGGGGGCGGCAGGTGTTCGCGCGCGAAGGTGTCGACGTGGCCGGAGCGGTGCGGCTCCGCGCGGTGCGTCTGCGCCATGGCGGTTCGCCCCCTTTGTCGTGGTGGGCTCGCGCAACGAGCGTATCGTGTTGGTGACGACAGTCAACGGTGCGCGATAACCTCGGGTGTGGCCCGGTGGGCGGGAGACCGGGACGCGGCGCGGGCCGTAGCGGGGGACGTGGCAGGGGAAGGGACCGTCGATGACCGCATTCTCGCTCGAACCGGCACAAGTCGCCTGGTGCGCCGAGTTGCGCGCCCTGGCCGCCGAACGGCTGCGCCCGCTGGCCGAGAAGGGGGAGCCGGGCCGCGTGAACCGCGCCCTCCTCGCCGAACTCGGCGCCCTCGGGCTGCTGCCCCGCCTGTTCACCTCGGGCGCCCTCGACCTCTGTCTGATGCGCGAGTCCCTGGCCCACTCCTGCACGGAGGCCGAGACCGCCCTCGCCCTCCAGGGCCTCGGCGCTCACCCCGTCCACGCCCACGGCACCGAGGCCCAGCGCGCCCGTTGGCTCCCCCGGGTGAGCGACGGCAGTGCGGTCGCCGCCTTCGCCCTCAGCGAGCCCGACGCCGGCTCGGACGCGGCGGCGCTGACCCTCGGGGCGGAACCGGTCACCGGCCGGGCGGACGCCGGCGCACCCGGCCCCGACGAGGGGCGTGGTGCCGAGCGCGGCCCGGAGGCGAACCCGCCACCGGACGCCGGAGGGACCGGCACGGGGCCGGACGGGGCTCCCGACTCCGCCGTCCCGTGGCCCGGCGGACGGGCGAGTCGACCGGCCGGGGACGCCGAAGGGCCCGTCGCGCGGCCCGCTCGGCCCGCCGGTGCCTCCCTGGCCGCCCACCGCGACGGCCCCGCCGCCTGGCGGCTCACCGGCGAGAAGTGCTGGATCTCCAACGCCCCCGAGGCCGACGTCTACACCGTCTTCGCCCGCACCACCCCCGGCGCCGGCGCCCGCGGCGTCACCGCCTTCCTCGTGCCCGCCGACCGCCCCGGCCTCACCGGCACCCCCCTCGACATGCTCTCCCCGCACCCCATCGGCGCCCTCGCCTTCGACGCCGTCCCCGTCACCGCCGAAGACGTGCTCGGCGAGGTCGACCGCGGCTTCCGGGTCGCCATGGGCACCCTCAACCTGTTCCGCCCCAGCGTCGGCGCCTTCGCCGTCGGCATGGCGCAGGCGGCCCTCGACGCCACCCTCGCGCACACCACCGCCCGCGAGGCCTTCGGCGGCAGACTGCGCGACCTGCAGACCGTCGCCCACCAGACGGCCGAGATGGCCCTGCGCACCGAGGCGGCCCGCCTGATGGTGTACGCGGCGGCCACGGCGTACGACGAGGGCGCGCCGGACGTCCCGCGCCGCTCCGCGATGGCGAAGCTCCTCGCCACCGAGACCGCCCAGTACGTCGTCGACCGCGCCGTCCAGCTGCACGGCGCCCGCGCCCTGCGCCGCGGCCACCTCCTCGAACACCTCTACCGGGAGGTGCGCGCCCCGCGCGTCTACGAGGGCGCGAGCGAGGTGCAGCGCGGCATCATCGCCAAGGAGCTGTACCGCACCCTGGACGCGACGACCGAGGAGGCCGGAAGTTGACCGCCGAACGGCTGAACCCGCCCGAACTCTCCCCGCCCACCGGCTTCTCCCACGCCGTCGTCGCCACCGGCACCCGCGTCGTGTTCCTGGCCGGCCAGACCGCCCTCGACACCGACGGCAAGGTCACCGGCGACACCCTCCCCGCCCAGTTCGAGCAGGCCCTCACCAACCTCCTCACCGCCCTGCGCGCGGCCGGCGGCACCCCCGCCGACCTCGCCCGCGTCACCGTCTACGCCACGGACGTCGCCGCCTACCGCACCCACGCCGCCGAACTCGGCCGCACCTGGCGCGAACTGGCCGGCCGCGACTACCCGGCGATGGCGGTCGTGGAGGTCGTACGCCTGTGGGACGAGCGGGCGTTGGTGGAACTCGACGGATTCGCCGTACTGCCGTAGCGGACGCGCACACCCTAGAGTTCCGGCATGCCGGACATCGAACTGACCGCGGGAACCATCGAGTACGAGGACACCGGCGGCGACGGCCCGGTCGTCGTCCTCCTCCACGGCCTGGTCCACGACGCGACCGTCTGGCGCCACGTGATCGCCGACCTGCGCACCGACCACCGGGTCGTCGCCCCGACCCTGCCCTACGGCGCCCACCGCAGGCCCATGTCCCGGCCGCCCACGCCGGACCTGGTCAACGAGCTGATCGCCGAGTTCCTCGACCGCCTGGACCTGAGGGACGTCACCCTGGTCGAGAGCGACTGCGGACGGGCCCAGACGGTGGCGGCCCGGCGCCCGGAACGCCTGGCGCGGCTGGCCCTCGTCGCGTGCGAGGCCTTCGACAACTACCCGCCGGGACTCCCCGGGAAGATGATCGGCGCCGTCTGCCGGGTGCCGGGCGGCGTGTCCCTGCTGGTCCGGGTGCTCGGGCTGAAGCCGCTGCGCCGGCTCCCCGTCGGCTTCGGCGCGCTCACCAAGCGGCCGGTGCCGGACGCGATCGTCGACGGCTGGCTGCGCCCGCTGCGCACCGACCCCGCGATCCGGCGCGACTTCCGGCACTACAACACTCATGTGCGCCGTGACGAACTGCTGGCGGCCGCCCAGGGGTTGCGACGCTTCGAGCGGCCCGCGCTCGTCGTCTGGGCGACCGAGGACCTGATGATGCCCCGCGCCCACGGCCGGCGGCTGGCCGAACTGCTGCCGCACGGACGGCTGGTGGAGATCGAGGACAGCCGGACACTCGTCGCCGAGGACCAGCCGGAACTGCTCGCCTCGCTGCTGCGGGAGTTCATCGCCGAGAAGCCCTGAGCGCCGCCCCGGGCGGGGCCGGTCAGGCCGCGATCGCCAGTCGTCCGGCCGGCACCCGGCGCGGCCCGAACACCCGGCCGTCGGCCCGCAGCTCGCCGGTGTCGTCGAAGACGATCGTGCCGTCGCACAGCAGCGTCCACCCCTGCTCGGGGTGGGCGGCGACGACGTGCGCGGACGCCGGTCGCGCGGCGGGCGAGTCGGCCGCGGGGCAGGAGGACCGGTGGGTACACATGGCGCACCTCCACATCGGGAGACCGTCCCGTCGTCGGGACCGTCGCATGTACAGACCGTGCGCCCGGCGCCGAGTCATCGCCAAGACCCGGCCGGCAAGCGTGACAACACCCGGACAACCCGGCGACCGTTCCACGACGGCCGGAGCGGATCCGCCACCGTGAGGCCGGACGGGACCCGCCACCGAAGGGGTGACGGTCACCTCCGTCGGCCCGTCCGCCCGGTACCAGTGGAACCCCCATTCCCACCCGACCGGGAGGTCCCCCATGCCCGTACGATCCGCGGCCCTCGCCACGGCCGCCGGCGCCGCCCTGTTCCTGCTGGCCGCCCCCGCCGCGACGGCGGCCCCGCACGACGCCCGCCACGTCACGGAGTCGGTGACGGTCGACCCGACCGGCCGCATCGCCGCGGACGGCACCGTCACCCTCTCCGGCACCTACCGCTGCACCGGCGGCACCGGCCCCGTCTACGTCAGCTCCACGGTCAGCCAGAGCGACCCGTCGGTCCGGTACGGCGTCGGTGGCACCCGCGCGGTCTGCGACGGCCTGGAGCACCGCTGGGTCAACACGGGTACGCCCGACTCGGTCACCCTCAAGCCCGGCGCGGCCCACGTCGAAGCCACCCTCATGGAGCTGCGTTTCACGGGCATCGTGCCGCTCCCCAGCTTCCACGCGAGGCACGGCCAAGACGTGACCCTGGTCCAGGGCTGAGCCCCCACGCCGCGGGCCCCGCACCACGTCGGTGCGGGGCCCGCGGCGTCGGCGGCCGTGGTCAGGGACGCTTCCCGGTCTCCGAGCCGGGCCGCGGCGAGCGCGGGAACTTCTGCCGCTGCTGCGGGAGGGACACCGTCTCCGAGGACGACGCACCGGCCGTCCCGGCGTCCGGCCCGGACGTGTCGCGTTGCCGGTGGCGCGGCACCACCGCCCGCCGGGGCGGGCGGGTCAGCGTGATCTGCCGGACGATCTGCTGGAAGCAGACCAGCGAGGCCAGCCCCGGCAGGGCGGCGGCCGCCGCGTCGCTCAGTGTTCTGGGTGCCTGGGCGACGCACAGCAGCATCGCGATGGCGGAGAACAGCAGGACCACGGCCCAGGAGTGGACCGCGCGGCGCTGGTGCAGCGCGGACCGCAGCACGGCCAGCGACGCCACCAGCCAGGGCCCGTAGACCAGCAGCGGCCACCAGGACACGACGCTGCCGCGGGTGCGGGTCACGGCTGCGAGGCGCAGGGGTTCGTAGGCCACCATGCCGCCGAACAGGCTCACGGAGGCCGCGATGACCGCGGCGAGCGCCGCCACGAACAGGCTCGCGGCGCGCAGCCGGCTCACCCTTCTGCGGACCCTGCGATGACTCGTGGGCGTCTCCCGCAACGGCGGCAGCTCGGCGGTGATCTCCTGCAGATTGCTCAGCGGCGTGCCGGGCGCGGGGGCGAGGGCCGACGCGTCCGGGTTGTGCGGCGAGGGGGGCTGCTGCTGGGGCTCCTGATCCATCGCGTCCTGGAGCAGGAAGGCCAGTTCTTCGGCGGGGTCCCAGCCGGGTTCCGGCGGGACCAGGGTTTCCTGGAAGGCGTGTTCGGGGGCGCGGTGCCGTCCGGTTCCGGTGGAACGGAGTTGGCCCTCGCCGTAGGACAAGTGGTGCTGGAACTGTTCCTCGTGCATGACGCCCCGGATCACTCCGCCCGGGTGTACGTCAGGGCCCCCTGCGACCGCCCCCAGCGCTCGGCGAAGCCGGCCTCCAGGTCTGCCATGACCTCCAGGAAACGCCGCAGCACGGGTTCCGTCACCCGGAGCGGGACGGGGAGCCCGCCTCTGGTCAGAGTTCCGTCGCTCGGTGACGGCCAGTGGTTTCTGCCGGGCCGGTAGGTGTATGGGCCAAGCGTCACCAATTCCCCGTTTTCCTTCGTCATATCCGAAGTAACGTCTGCCTTGTCCGTCGGATGCGCGGCAGTCGAGTGAACGAATTCTGCGATACTTACCCAATCCAGAATTCACACCGCATCGAAAGTATCGCTGTATCGCTGTACGAAAAGTCGGAATGCGGGCCGGAATCAGGAGGGTGACGGCAGTGCGAACCGCACGCCGGTCAGCTCTTCCGACCGCTCCCACAGGCGGCGGCCGGCCTCCGGGTCGACCGCCGCGGCCGACGGCCGCACCCGCCCCGGCCCGCCGCGCAGTTCGGCGACTCCGTCCGGACCGATGAACTCACCGCCCTCGACGTCCGGGGCGGTGGCCGCGTACAGCTGGGGCAGGGCGCCCTGCCCCGCGGGCTGGGCGAGCGGGGCGAGGAGGCGGCCGAACAGGAACTTCACCATGCCGGTCGGAGCCCCGGTCTGCAGGTTGGTGGAGGCGTAGCCGGGGTGGGCGAGGACGCTGCGCACGGGGCTGCCGGCCGCGGTCAGCCGGCGGTGGAGTTCCCGGCCGAATACGGCGTTGGCGAGCTTCGACTGGTTGTAGAACGCCATGGGGGAGTAACGGCGCTCGCCGGACAGGTCGTCGAAGCGCAGGCGCCCCAGACGGTGGTTGGCCGAAGTCACCGTGACCACGCGGGAATCGCCACCGACCGCCAGGAGGTCGAGCAGCAGACCGGTGAGAGCGAAATGGCCGAGGTGGTTGCAGGCGAATTGCAGCTCGTGGCCCTGGGCGCTCAGGGTGCGGGGCGGTGCCATCACGCCCGCGTTGTTGACGAGTACGTCCACCCGGGGGTGGTCGGCGCGCAGCCGCTCGGCGAACGCCCGGACCGAGTCGAGGTCCGCCAGGTCGAGGTGGCGTACCTCCAGAGCGGCTCCGGGCCGCTCCGCGGCGATCTCCGCGACGGCCCGGTGCCCCTTCGCCTCGTCGCGCACGGCGAGGATCACCTGCCCGCCGCCGCGGGCGAGCGCCCGGGTGGTCGCCAGGCCGAGGCCGCTGTTGGCTCCGGTGACGACGAACACCCGCTTGTCCAGGTCCGGGATCCGGTCGGTGGTCCAGTGCTGCTTCTTCGTCATGCGGCACAGACTGCCTCGCATGTCACCAAGTGTCAATACGTCATCGAGTGTCATCCATGGCATTCGGGTATGATGGCCGGGTGAGCTCCCGCCCCGAAGTCACCATGGCCCAGCGCAAACGCCGACTCGTCGCCGATGAGCTGAGCGAGGCGGCGCTGCAACTCCTGGCTCGGAACGGGTACGACGCGGTCACCATCGACGAGATCGCCGCGACCGCAGGCGTGTCCAAGCGGACGTTCTTCCGCTACTTCGCCTCCAAGGAGGACGTGGTCGTCCAGTTCCTGGCCGACCTGGGCACCGGGATGCGCGCGGAGCTGGCGGCCCGCCCGAGCGCCGAGCGTCCGTCGGTGGCGCTGCGGCACGCCGTTTGGGCGTCGCTGTCCGCCTGCGCCGCCCACTCGGACAAGGCCCTGCGCATCGTCCGGCTGATCCTGCGCACGCCCGCCCTGCGCGCCCGCTTCCTGGAACGCCAGGCACAGTGGCGGGACGACCTCGCGGCGGAGCTGGCGCGGCGGCTGGAACTCGACCCCGGCACCGACCTGTACCCCCAGCTGGCCGCCGGGATGGCGCTCACCGCCTTCGACACCGTGCTGCAGCGCTGGAGCGCCGGCGGCGGCGCCGACGACCCGGCCGAGTTGACCGACAGGGCGTTCGCGGCCCTGGCCCCCGCCCTGGACGCCGCCGGGTGACGCAGCCCTTCGCCGTATCCACGCGGAGTCCGCAGACGACGGTCGCCGTAGTCTGCCCCCATGGTCCCGATGATCCGTGCCGCCAGCCTCCGCGGCTTCGTGGAACTCGTGGACGGGCTCGGCGGTGACCCGGACGAGCTGCTCGCCCGTTTCGGCATCGCACGGGAGGTGCTGGACCGCGACGAGGACCTCATCCCCATCACCGCCAACGACCTGGTGCTCGACGCGGCGGCGGCCGAACTCGGCTGCCCGGACCTGGGGCTGCGCCTCGCCGAGTCCCAGGACCTGACCATCCTCGGCCCGCTGGCCGTGGTGATCGAGGCGTCGTCCACGGTCGCCGAGGCGCTGCGCTTCGCCTCCCGGTACATGTTCGTGCACAGCCCGGCGCTCAGCGTCGGGGTCGAGGCCGATCCGTACCGGAGCCGTGGCGTCGTCGCCCTGACGTACCGCAAGGACCCGCACGAGTCGCCGTACTCGCCGCAGGCCATGGAGCTGGGCCTCGGGCTCTTCCAGCGGATCGCGGTGACGCTCGTCGGCGGCCGGGCGGGGCTGCGTTCCGTCGAGGTGTCGCACCAGCCCCTGTCGCCCGTGCGCCGCTACACCGAGTTCTTCGGCGCCGACGTGAAGTTCGGCCGGCCGGCGGGCGCGCTACGGGTGGAACGCCACGTCCTCGCCGAGCGGTTCGGGACCGCCGACGAGACGATCCGGCGGCTGGCGGCGGAGTATCTCGCCGGCCACTACGCGGACCCCGGGCGCGAGGTGTCCACCCTGGTACGGCGGGCCCTGTCCGGGAGCCTCGGCACCACGCCACCGGCCCTCGTGGGCGTCGCCCGCCTCCTGTCCGTGCACCCGCGGACGCTCCAGCGGCAACTCGCCGCCGAGGGAACCACCTTCGAAGCGGTCCTGGACGAGGTGCGGCGCGACGCGGCGCACCGCTACATCACCACGACCGGCCTCCCCCTGGGACAGGTCGCGGCCCTGGTGGGCTTCCGTGAGCAGTCCACGCTCAGCCACGCCGTGCGCCGCTGGTACGGGACCAGTCCGCGCGAACTGCGCCGGACGGCGCGGTTCTCCGTCGGCCGCCCCGGATTGTCGCGTCCGGACAAGTATTGAGCCGCGCTCGTCCGCACCCTGGGGAAAACGGCCGCCCCCGGAGGAGCGATTCATGGTGGAGCGATTCAAGGCGGAGCAGGCACAACGACACGCCCCGGCCCCGGACCTCGCGGCGATCGGCGCCCGCCCGATCCCCGAGTTCGACGGCGTGCACGACGTGTGGCCGCGCGGCGACCGGCTGGCGGCGGTACGCCGGTCCGCGGCGGCGTACAAGGAGCGCTTCAAGGCGCAGGGCACGGCCCGCGCGGTGAAGTCGGTGGACATCGCGGCGGCGCCGTACCCCGTCGCCTACGCCTTCCACGGCGCGGTCTCGGTGCCGACCCTGCCGCTGATCTCGATGATCAACCGGATGGTCGTCGTCCAGTACGACGACTGGAACGGCACGCCCCGCACCCTGGTGTTCGAGCCGACGGTGCCGGACGGCTCCGCCGAGGCGCCGTTCTACCGGAACCTGCGCAAGCTCATCGACAAGGTGCCCGGTGGGCACCTTGCCGAGAAGGCGGTCCTGAAGTACTACAACGAACCCGGCGACGTCCTCACGAAGGTCGGCCTGACCGCGGACGACATCGACTTCTGCACCTTCGACCACCTGCACGTGCAGGACCCGCGCATGATCCTCGGCTCCACCGAGGTCATCGAGGGCGAGGAGGAGCCGCGCCGGCCGCTGTTCGGGGCGGCGCGGCTGCTCGTGCACAGCCGCGAGCTCGCCACCCTCCGGTCGCTGCACCCGATGCAGTGGGCGTGGTACGTCGACGGCGGCCTCGGCGGAGTCGACCCGGACCAGCTGGTGACCTTCGACGGCGACATCGAACTCGGCCCCGGCGTGGCGCTGCTGTGGACCCCCGGCCACACCGACGGCAACCACTCCCTGGTGATCAACACGCCGGACGGCGTGTGGGTGTCCTCCGAGAACGGCATCTCCCTCGACAACTGGCAGCCGGAGCTGTCGAGGATCCCGGGCGTGCGCAAGTACCACGAGCGGTTCGGCCGCGAGATCTGCCCGAACGCCAACACCCTCGAGGACTCCCTCGACCAGTACGACTCGATGGTCAAGGAGAAGACGCTGGCCGACCGCTGCAAGCGGGACCCCCGCTGGCTCCAGATCCTCCCCTCGACCGAACTCGCCCCGTGGCGACGCTTCTGGCCGGTCGTCCCGACGTACGCCCACGGAGGGATCGCGTACGGCGAGATCAAGGCGGGCCGGCGGTGAGCCGCGTTCCCGCCGGGGCGGTCGTCACCGGCGCCGGCCGCGGCCTGGGGCAGCAGATCGCCCGGCTCCTCGTCGAGCGCGGCCACCAGGTCCTGCTCACCGACCGGGACGCGGACTCCGTGCGGGCGGCGGCCGGCGAACTGGGTCCCGCGGCCACCGCACTGGCGGTCGACGTCCGCGACCACGCCCAGGTCGAGGCGGCCCGCGACACGATCATCGCCCGGGCCGGCCGGCTGGACGTCTGGGTGAACAACGCCGGCGTCCTGGTCACCGGCCCCGCCTGGGAGCAGGACGAGGCGACCCGCCGGCTGATGCTGGAGGTCAACGCCGTCGGCACGATCAACGGCACCGTCGCCGCGATCGGCGCGATGCGCGCGGGCGGCGGGGGTCACGTGGTCAACGTCGTCTCCCTCGCCGGCCTGACGGCGGTGGCCGGCGAGGCGGTCTACGCGGCGTCCAAGCACGCGGCGATCGGCTTCAGCCTGAGCACGATGGCCGACCTCAGGGCCGCCGGCGTCAAGGACATCCGCATCTCCTGCGTCTGCCCGGACGGCATCTGGACACCGATGCTCCACGACAAGCTGACCGACCCGGACTCCGCGCTGTCCTTCTCCGGCAAGCTCCTGCGGCCCGAGGAGGTCGTCACCGCCGTCCGCGCGGTGCTCGACAGGCCCCGCCTGGTCACCGCGGTACCGGGCTGGCGCGGCCTCCTGTCCCGGCTGGCCGACGCGGCACCGTCCCTGGGCCTGGCCGCCGTACCGCTGGTGGTCGCCCGGGGACGGCGGACACAGCGGAGGCTGCTGGTGAAGGGAGGGCCGACGGGGCCGGGCCCGGGCTCGCGGTTCCGGCCGTAGCGGGGGCCGCTGCTGCCGATGTCCCGCGTGACCGCACCGCCTTCCCGTCAAGACTTGAAGAGACAACCGCGACGAGGCACCGGCGAGTCTTACGTTCGGTGCCGTCAGCGCCTCTCCACTGCGCGATGTATTGACAGTTGAATTCAGAACTCATACTTTTCCGCCATCTGAGAGCGCTCTCAAGAGTGCTCTCGCACACCTCTCCCATCCCCCACTGCGGTCCCGCCGCGACACCAGAGCACTTCCCCCCCGGCTGTCACGGCCGCCGCCGACGAGCCCGTCCCTCTCGACGACACGAGGTGCACCCCATGCCAACTCCCCGATCACGGTCGGCCGCCGCGGTGGTTCTGACCGCCGCGCTGGCGGCCGTGGGCCTCGGCCCTGCCGCGAGTCCGGCGGCGGCCGCCACCGTCCCTGTAGGAGCTGGGAGTTACTCCGACACCCGGCCGCCGGGCACGACCGGCCCCACGACCAACACCGGCGCGCCGGTCGTTCCGAAGGTCACGCAGGCCGCCAAGGACAGACCCGTACCCACCAACGACTGGTGGTCCTCCCTCGCCTTCCAGCGCTACGGCGACAACCCGTACTCCACCCCCATGTACGGCCACCCGCTCACGTACCAGGCCGTCTCCGGCGGCCTGGAAGTCGGCTACCCGACCAGCCCCACCGTCGTCGGCGAGGGCCGCCAGTACGAGTACGCGCACAAACGCGACCTCACCCTCGGCCTGAGCGGACTCAACTCGCCCGACACCAAGGCCGACGCCTGGTCGGACTGGACGGTCACCCCGTACTGGTCCGACGGCACCCGCACGCTGCGGACCACCATCGGCCACGGCATGCCCTTCGTCTACGCCCAGGGCTCCGGCGGCAACGCCCAGATCACCACCGCGGCCCCGCCGACCGTCTTCTCCGACCAGGGCAACACCCTCGGCATCACCGTCGGCGGCCACCACTACGCCCTCTTCGCGCCGACCGGCAGCGACTGGAACATCTCGGGCACCACGATCAGCGCCGGCCTCGGCGGCAAGGACTACTTCTCCCTCGCCGTGCTGCCCTCCACCGACGCCCTCGCGACCTTCCGCAAGTACGCGTTCAGCTTCGTCACCGGATCACAGGTCGACTGGAGCGCTTCCGGCGGCACGGTCGGCGCCACGTACAGGCTGATCACCGAGGCCAAGGAAGGCACCGAACGCGGCACCCTCCAGGCCCTCTACCGGCATCAGTGGCTGCACACCACCGATGCCCTCACGCCGTACACCTACGTGTCTCCCCGCGGCACCATGAAGGTCCGCGAGGGTGCCTCGTTCACCACCCGCCAGAAGGCCGCCCCGGTCCTGCCCGCGCTGCCGCGGACCAGCGCCGTCGACACGACCCGGCTGCGCACCTACCTCGCCGAGGTCGCGAACTCCTCCGACCCGTTCTCCGGAGCCACGGACACCTACTGGACCGGCAAGGCGCTGGGCAAGCTCGCCCAACTCGTTCCGCTCGCCGACCAGATCGGTGAGACCGCGATCCGCGACAAGCTCGTCGGCCTGCTCAAGGGCCGCCTCCAGGAGTGGTTCACCGCGGGCGGCGCCAGCGAGTTCTCCTACGACCGGGACTGGAAGACCCTGATCGGCTACCCCGCCTCCTACGGCAGCGACGCCGAACTCAACGACCACCACTTCCACTACGGCTACTACGTGTACGCCGCCGCGATCGTCGCCCAGTACGACGCCTCCTGGGCCGCGGACTCCGCCTGGGGCGGCATGGTCAAGGCCCTGATCCGCGACACCGCCAACCCGAGCCGTAACGACAGCGCCTTCCCCTTCCTGCGCGGCTTCGACGTCTACGCCGGGCACAGCTGGGCCTCCGGCCACCAGGGCTTCGCCGCCGGCAACAACCAGGAGTCCTCCTCGGAGTCCACCAACCTCAGCGCGGCACTGGTGCTCTGGGGCTCGGCCACCGGCAACACCGAGCTGCGCGACCTCGGCAGCTACCTGCTCGCCACCGAGAGCGAGGCGATCGCCCAGTACTGGTTCGACGCCGACCAGCAGGTCTTCCCCGGCTCCTTCACCCACGACACGGTGGGCATGGTGTGGGGCAGCGGCGGGGCCTACTCCACCTGGTGGACCGCCAACCCGGAGGAGATCCACGGCATCAACGTCCTGCCCGTGACCGCGGGCGGTTCCCCGCACCTGGCCGGGCACAAGGAGGCCATCCGGCGCAACATCGCTGAGATGGAGCGCGAGAACGGCGGGCCCGCCGTCGAATGGCGCGACATCCTCTGGGAGTTCCAGTCGCTGGCCGACCCGGCCGGCGCGAAGGCGAAGTGGGACGCCGGAAACGCCGGATACACCCCGGAGGCGGGCGAGTCCAAGGCGCACACCTACCACTGGATCACCACCCTGGACGCGCTCGGCGCCCCCGACCCCTCGGTGACCGGCGACCTGCCCACGTCCGCGGTGTTCACCAAGAACGGCACCCGCACCTACGCCGCCCACAACCACGGCTCCACGGCCCGCACGGTCACCTTCTCCGACGGCAAGACGCTCACCGTCCCCGCCCGCTCCACCGCGACCGGGACCGGCACCGACCCCGGCGACCCGGACCCGGAGCCGCCCACCGGCAACACCTTCCAGCTCCGCTCCGGCGGCGCCCTCGCCACGGCCACCGGTGGCACGGCCGGCGCCGACACCATCCCGTCGGCCGAGGGCGCCAACCATGACGGCACCCCCAACAAGCCGCTCGTCTACGAAGCCCGGAGCGTCAACGCCACCTTCAAGCCGGGCGCGTCCACCACGTTCCGCCTCCCCGTGGACGCCGGCACCGCGGTCGGTCTCGGCCAGCAGGCCCGTATCAGCTACGACCTCACCGGCGACGGCACCTTCGACCGGACCGAGACGTACCACTACTTCGCCACCGACCCCGTGACGGGCTGGGAGGAGTACAACCACACCCGTGGCCTGAAGGCCGCGACCGGCACCCTGGGAGACCTCAGCGGGGGGACGGTACGGCTGGAGGTGTGGAGCGCGATCGGCAACGGGAGTGCGCAGCTGCGCACCGGCAGCGAGACGTCCGTGGTGATCATTCCCTACGAGTGACACACGCGGCGGCCTCTGCCGGCTGACAGCGGCGGGTGCGGGGCTCAGGCCCCGCACCCGCCACCGTCGCAACAGTTCCTCAGGTGCGGGTCCGGCGCTGGTTGCTGCCGTTCGAGCAGGAGTAGAGCTGGATCAGGGTGCCGTTGGCGGTGCCGGCTCCGACGGCGTCGAGGCAGAGGCCGGACTGGACGCCGGTGCTGAACGACCTGCTCACGGACCTCGGCACCCGGTCCCGCTGAGGCGCGTCCCCCGGCCGCGCCGGGCGCGAAGTTCCGCGCGTACCGGCTGACACACCCTCCTCAGGCGCGTCCTCGTACGCCACCTCGCCCGGTACCGGGACGACGGCCGACCTCGAAAGGTGACTGAGCTGTTTCATCGAGAGATATCTGCCTCCGCAGGGTGACGAAAGGCAGACGCCAGGTGACCAGCCTGTGAGGGCGCGCACAGGGCTCACGTCACATAGGGCCGGGGTTAGTAGACGCCGGACGGCCGCTCGCCGCGTGATCGCCAGCCGTCCGGCCTGTCACGCGGCCGGTCTGCGAAGCGGCGTAGTAGGTCACACACTTGTCGCGGCGCCGGAGCGTTCCGCAGTGTGTTCGGCGTACCGGGGAGCCGAGCGCCGGGACCGGACGGGAAGAGCCCGTCCGTGATCCAGACACCGGCCCTGATGACGCGAAGCCGTGTCCAACGCGGACACCGCGTCGCCGACCCCCCGTCGGCCTCCCCATCACGTTCCCGAATGGAGAGGTACGCCCATGCACGCCGTCCTGCGCCGCCCCCACATCCGCAAGTCTGCCGTGGCCTCCCTCGCCGCCGCTGGCGCCGCCGCCGTCACCCTCACCCTCGTCCCGAGCCCGGCGCACGCCGCCGAGCCGGCCAAGCCCTCCACCGCGCAGACCCAGGCCCAGACCGACAAGATCAAGGCCATCGTCAAGGCCGGCGAGAAGAAGCACGGCGACGACCTCGACGGCTGGATCCGCACCGCCCTGGACGTCATGGACGTCAAGAACATCCCGGGCACCTACGAGGGCCTGCACCGCAACATCATGCGCGAGTCGTCCGGCAACCCGCACGCACAGAACAACTGGGACGTCAACGCCCAGAACGGTATCCCCTCGAAGGGCCTGCTCCAGACGATTCAGCCCACCTTCGACGCCTACCACGTCAAGGGCACGAAGGACTCCATCACCGACCCGGTCGCCAACATCGTCGCCGCCTGCAACTACGCGGCTGACAAGTACGGCTCCATGGACAACGTCGACTCCGCCTACTGACCGGCGGACCCACCGACCGCCTGGGCCCCAGGGACGACCGGTCCCGTGCGGAGGCCGGCGGGGCTCAGGCAGCACGGTGGGGCCGGAGGGACGAGACGTCGTCCTCCAGCCCCGCCCGCGTCGCACCCCGTGCGTCCCGGAAGTCCCAGAGGTGCCACCACGCCGCTACGGCCTCCCGGCGCCTGTCCGACGGCCGAGCGGGCCGTCGGACAGGCTCCGGGAGGCCTGGCCCAGCTCTGCACGCGGCTCGATCGAACAGCCGTGCCGGCGCGGTCGCGCCTCGTGGGCGGCCTTGCCTCAGGAGCGAGCTCATAAGACCCGTCGCCCAAGAATTAACGTTTCTCTTTTCGTGAATGCGCCAAACGGTCTGGTGGCGGGGCCGCATCCCAGTAGCCTGCTCCTCATGGTTGACCTGGGAGGTGCCGGCCGCACCAGCACGACCGTATATCAGGGTTTAAGGGGAGTGCGGCGAATCCTGCATCAGCGAAGACTGCTCAGCGATCTTCGCTATGAAGCCGTGGTGATAGCTCTCCAGCCCGATCGCAAACGCGACGATCCCACTCCGTCGCACATCAGCCAGGCGGCGAAGCTGATGTGCGACGAGCTGGATCATACGGAAATCCCGGAAGAACGCAGCCGTGGACTCATGAGAGGCGTCCACCGGAGAGTCCGCGAAAACGTCACCTACGGCATCCGGTATCCCGAGTACCAGAACGGCATGAACAGCACCTTCTTTCGAAGGATGGGTCTCTGGGCATTGCGAGTCGCCGAAACCGACAAGGGTCGTGAGGCGCTGGACCTGGCGGGCGTCCCGATCACCCCGGACAGGGAGAGGTTCTTCGCCGACAGGTTCTGGGTGGCCACCTACGGGCTGCTCATGGATTCACGCGGCCCTTCCGACGGAGAGGAGGCGCTCCGCGCGGAAATCGCGAACGAGATCCTGCACGGCGTGCCGGACCGGGTCAGGATGGATCGGTACCGACTCCTCCAGGACGTCGTCAATTCCGCCGCGACGAGCATCGTTGCCGCAGCCGGCAGTTACTTCGGATTCCAGCAGAATGCCGACGACGCACTGGCGCTCGGCGGATTCACCTTCATCGCGGCAACAGGTGTGACTGGCGTACGTCAACTCCGCAATATTCTTTTCACGGAGAAAATGCAGGAGGCGCGACGACAGGCCCGGAACTGGCTGCTCTCACTGCATGCATGGATGGTCGGATACGTCATCTGGGGCGAGGCTGCCGCAGCCGACGGGCAGTACGCGGGAATCGATCAGCTTGCGTATACCGCGAGAGCTCTGGCGTCACGAGAGGCACATATGACGCCGGACATTCCGAGGGACGAGACCCTCACTGAGGACATGAAGTTACTGATCGAAAACTCGGAGAGAGCTGAGGACGGGGAATTGACAGCCGCGCTGATGAGACTCCAGGGGGCGCTGCTGTGGCGAAGTGAACACCTGGGGTCGGCGATCGGCAATCTCATCGCCACGGTCCAAACCGTCCCGATCACTCAGGAAGAGAGCACCGCCCCTCTCCAACTTCCCCGCGCGCGCGAGCCCGGATCGCCTCAGCTCCCCCGAGTGCCTGGAGTACGGTCCGCCGAATCCGACGACGCCGAACCCCGCCCCATCGGCCCCGACTGACGCAGTAAGCCCTGCACGGGCGCGGCCCACTCGTGTGTGGGAGTGAGCGTGATGCGTAGCCGCGGCGCAGCAAAGTCCGCCGCCCGTTGCTGGTCCCGATGGCGTCCCGCCGAGTGGTGTAACCAGTCCGGGGCCTAATACACCCTGAAAGGTTATAGGTACCGCTCACCGGCAGGACGCCTAGGCTGACCACTGACCGCAGTCGCCGTCTGCTCAGGTTGACATGTACGCGGCGATTTGCGCGCGCCGTGAGAAGCGGCGCGGAGACGAAGGGGCAACATGCGTATACGTTCACGCCGCACCAAAACCGCACTGACATGTGCCGCGGTCCTGCTGTCCAGTGTCGGGCTGAGCCTGGCGACCGGCGGACCCGCCGCAGCTGCCGACGGCAACTGGAGCGATTACGGCAATACGAACCCGATCACCTCCAGCCCCAGCGAGTGGAAGTGCGACAGCACCGTAACGGTTTTCCCTCAAGTGGGTGCACAGGCTTGCGCGGTCAGGACGGCAAGCGGCACCGACGTACAGGGGGCAGTCATCGTGCGTAACAACTCATCCAATGTCGTCCGGGCCTCGGTAACGATGACGCTGAGGAACCCTAACGGCACCGAGGCCGGTACGTGGCGATGCTCGGAAACATTCGTCAAGGCGAACTCGTGGTTCGTGTGCTTCGGGGAAACCATCAGAAAGCTCGGCGATGTGAAAACGTCAGCAGCAGGCACCTTTAACGGTGAGACTAAAGGCATTGGCGTATCACCGTACGTGTAAACCTGAGTTCATCGAAGGCGACCAGCCGCATGGCGGCCTGGGTCACCCCCGCCTGCTGAGGCCATCAGGAATGAAATGACCTGGAGGCAAGACGCCCCCCCCGCAGTAGCTTTTGTGCGGGGGGCGTTGTCGTCTCTGGTCCTAGTGTCTCGTGATTCTGTCAGCATTACTTGATCTTGTGTGGCAGGGTCGCTTGGTGTGGAGCTCTCCGTGGAACAGGCCGCCGAGTTGCGGGAGTTGGTGAACAGTCGGGATGTTCCTGCGGACATAGCAACGGATGGTGTCCGCCGAGTGGTGTAGCAGCGATTTCCGCATAGCCCCTGGTCATGAGGCGGCCATCGCGCAACTCTCCGAGTAGTGAAGCTCGTTGAGAGAGGTGACGTGATGGCCTTGTCCCAGCATGACTTACTGCGGTTGATGGAGTCACTGCGTACGGCGGACGGAATCGAGTTGGTCCGGGTTCTGGCCCAGCGGATCCTGCAGGAACTCATCGAGGCCGAGGCCACCGCCCACATCGGTGCCGCACCGGGTGAGCACGCCGAGACCTGCACCACGATGCGCAACGGGCACCGGGAGAAGGTGCTGACCACACAGGCCGGCGACCTGGACCTGGCGATCCCCAAGGTCCGCACCGGATCGTTCTTCCCCTCGCTGCTGGAGCGTCGGCGCCGCATCGACCAGGCGCTCTACGCCGTGATCATGGAAGCGTATGTGCACGGTGTTTCGACTCGCAACGTGGATGACCTGGTCAAGGCCCTGGGCGGCGACAGCGGTATCTCCAAGTCCGAGGTCTCACGGATCTGCGGCGCTCTGGACGCCGAACTGACAGTGTTCCGCACCCGGCCCCTGGACCACGTCCGATTCCCCTACGTCTACCTCGACGCCACGTACTGCAAGGCCAGGGTCGAGCACCAGATCGTGTCCCAGGCCGTGGTCATCGCCACCGGCATCACCGAGGACGGCGGCCGCGAGGTTCTCGGGCTCATGGTCGGCGACAGCGAGAGCGAAATGTTCTGGAGCGAATTCCTGCGTTCGCTGAGGTCCCGCGGCCTGAACGGGGTCCGCCTGGTCATCGGCGACCACCACCTGGGCCTGGTCGCGGCCGTCCGCAAAGTCATGCTCGGCGCCGCCTACCAGCGGTGCCGCGTTCACTTCCTGCGGAACGTCTTCTCTGTGATCAGCAAGGATTCCGGGGAGTTGGTCGCCGCGACGATCCGCACGATCTTCGCCCAGCCCACCGCAGAGTTGGTCCGTTCCCAGCTCGACACCGTCGCCGACATGCTCGCACGGCAGTTTCCCAAGGTCAGGGACATGCTCCTGGAGGCCAAGACCGACCTGACCGCGTTCGCGGACTTCCCCGAACGGCACTGGAAGAAGATCCAGTCGACCAACCCGCTGGAGCGGGTCAACCGCGAGATCAAACGCCGCGTCGACGTCGTCCAGATCTTCCCCAACCCACCCGCCCTCGAACGCCTCACCACCGCAGTCCTCATCGAGATGCACGACGAATGGATCGCCTTCCCCCGCAGCTATCTCCCCAAGGGCGGCATGGACTCGATCTACCCCCACACGGAAGACCAACTCGACGCCGTTACACCACTACAGGGGACATGACCCTGGTCCCCTGATGCGAGCGCCCGCCCCGAGATCCCCGGGGCGGGCATTGTCTCCTAGGGTTCTCAGATGTCCCGGGAGAGACCGGCCAGCGCGGTGACCTGCGGCGATGAGAGGGATTCGGTCGCTGACCTGGGAGAATGGTCTTTCAGTTGTTTCACGCTCGTGCCAGTTGATGAAGCCAAAAGTCTCAGAGGGCTACCACTGCTCGTAGGGACTCTTTCGGCTAGCGCAGGGCGTACGAGCGCGGTGTGGGCTGATGTTCGCGCATCGGTGGTCTGCCCTGTGTGAACGGAAACGCGGGTTTCACGAACGGGTTCGCGGCCAGTGAGGATCACGCGGCCTGGGAGCCGGGTGACTGGTGTCGGCCTACGATCTACGCGGCCGTGGGCTTCCGGGCGCCAGGCGCCGTGGCGGGGGCGTGCGGAGGCCGCCGGGGCCGGCCGTTCGTGTCTTCGGCCGGACGTCGTCCGACGATGGTGTCCCGCTGTGTGGCAGGCGGAAGCAGACTTCCGTTTGAACTGTTCCGGGCAGGACGTCACCGTTGCGTGACTGGCCTCACGAGAAGCCGCGCAGTCAGTCCATGGCGGTAGGCTCCACCAGGAATTTGTCGGATCCTGAGGGACGAATCGGTGAGGAGGCCGACGTAGTGGCAGCAACGGGAGGGGACCCGCGGCGAACGCCCGGTCCGGCCGTGCCCAAGCCGGGGCCGGTCAAGCCCGCCGAGCAGTGGTTCCAGGAGCGTCCCTCCCCCTACTCCTGGGAGCAGGAGGCGCTGGACCACGTCAGGCGTCTGATGCCCGCGGCCGAGCCGTACCGCGCCTGGGCGACCTTCTCCTTCACCGCCCAGTCGGGCCGGGTCAACGAGTGCGATCTGCTGATCGCCGTACCCGCCGGTCTCTTCCTCGTCGAGATCAAGAGTCACCCCGGCGAGCTCCACAACACCGGTTCGACCTGGAATTTCCGCGGCAAGGACCGCACCCGCACCCTCAACAACCCGCTGCACTTCAACGACCTCAAGTCCAAGGAACTGCGCAGCCAGCTCCAGTGGGCCGCCCGCAAGCTCCACCAGAGCGACCGGATGGTCCCGCGCATCGAGCCGGCAGTCTTCCTGTCGGCCCCCGACCTCGTCAGCCACCTCGACGAGGTCCAGCGCATCCGCGTGTACGGGCGCGACGACGGCGCGAGCGGCCTGAACCGCATCTGGCAGGACTTCCTCGGCCTGCCCCCCGAGCGTCCCGAGCGGCGTGTCACGGAGGAGTTCTCGCGCCACCGGCTGCCGCAGCTGCTCAAGACCATCGGTATCCGGCAGTCGACCGGCCATCTGCGCTTCGGTGACGCCTGGAAAATGGAGCCGCACCCCCTCGACGCGGGCGCGTCGTGGGAGGACCGCCTGGCCAAGAGGGATGACGGTCTCGCCCAGGAGGGGGGCCGGGTGCGAATCTACCTGGTCAGCCAGGGCGCGACGGAAGCGGACCGCAAGAAGACGGAGCGCGCGGCACGCCGCGAGTACCAGGTCCTCCAGGGCATCACGCACCGCGGCATTGCCGACGCCATGGAGCTGCGCGACCACGAGGGCGGACCGGCGATCCTCTTCCGCCACCGTCACACCGACCTGCGCCTGGACCAGTATCTCGATACCTACGGCGACAAGCTCACCCCCGAGACCCGATTGGACCTCGTACGCCAGCTCGCCGAGGCCGTCCGGTACGCCCACAGCCGCTCGCTCTACCACCGCGCGCTGGCGGCCCGCTCCGTCTACGTGTCTTTCCGGGGCGAGGGCGCGCACCCCGAGCTACGCATCACCGACTGGCAGACCGCGGCCCGCGACTTCGACAGCAATGCCACCTTCTTCCGGTCCATCGGCGGCTCCGCCCTGGACGCGGCGCTGATCGAGGACGCCGCCCACGTTTACCTCGCACCCGAGACGGATCAGCCCTTCCCAGATCCCGGAGACCTGGACGTCTTCGGTCTGGGCGCCGTCTCTTACCTGATCCTGACCGGCAAGCCGCCGGCCCCCCAGCGCAGCGTCCTCAAGGAGCGGCTGCGCACCGAGTCGGGACTGCACCTCTTCGCGGTCGCCGACGGCGTGTCCGACGCGCTCGACGCGTTGGTCTACAAAGCCACCCGCGCCGACGTCAACGACCGGCTCAGTTCCGCGGAGGAGTTCCTGGACCTCCTCGACGAAGCGGAACGGGCCGGTGCCGCGCACGACTCCGCGGCGGCGCCGACCGTCGACCCGCTGGAGGCGCTGCCCGGCCAGGCCCTGGACGAGGAGTGGTCGGTACGCCGGGTCCTCGGCACGGGGGCCACGGCCCGCGCCCTGCTCGTGGAGCGTGCCGTGGAGGACGACGACGGCACGATCCGCGTCGAGGAACGCGTCTTCAAGGTGGCTCTCGACGAGCAGAAGGCCGACCGGCTGCGCGCCGAGGAACGCGCCCTGAAACTGGTCGGCGGAGGCGCCGTCGTCCAGCTACGTGGGGACGGCCTGCGCGAGCTCGGTTCCCGTACGGTCCTGCAGCTCGAGTACGCGGGTGAGCAGTCCCTCGGCGCCCGGCTGCGCGGCAAGGGACAGCTCAGCTACGACGAACTGGAACACTTCGGTGAGGACCTGTTCCTCGCGCTGGACCAGCTCGCCGCGCACGGCGTCCGGCACCGTGACATCAAGCCGGACAACCTCGGCATCCAGCGCCGCAAGGACTTCACCTGGCAGCTCAAGCTGTTCGACTTCTCGCTGACGGACGCCTCCGACCGTGACGTGAAGGCCGGCACCCGCGGCTATCTCGACCCGTTCCTCGGATCCGTGCGCCGCCCGCACTTCGACGACCACGCCGAACGCTACGCCGCAGCCGTCACCCTGCACGAGATGGCGAGCGGTGAGCGGCCGCTGTGGGGCGACGGCCGCATCGACCCGCTCACCAACGAGTCCGCCGAGCTGTACATCACCGGTGAGCTCTTCTACCGGCCCCTGCAGCCCGGCCTGACCGCCTTCTTCCGGCGCGCCCTGCACCGTGACATCGAGCACCGTTTCGACACGCTGCGGCAGATGAAGGACGCCTGGCAGAAGGTGTTCCGGGACGCCGACACGGACCGGCCGCCGACCACCCCCTCCACAGTGGGCACCGAGGCGGAGGACACCGAGCAGGCACGGGACCGGGCGGCCCTGGCCGCCGACGCCCACACGGAGCTGGAGCTGGCCGGCCTGTCGCCGCGGGCGGTGACGGTCGCCGCCGGTCTCGGCGCCACCACGGTAGGCCAGCTGCTGGACGTCCAGCCGTCCGTGATCTCCAAGGCCCGTGGCGCCGGCCCATTGGTGCGCAAGGAGCTGAACCGCCGCCGCAACCAGTGGGTGGCCGCTCTGCGGGGCAAGGCCGCCGTACCGGCCGCGCGCAAGGCCGCCTCTGCGGCCAGGGACGAGGAAGCGCAGGCCGGGGTCACCGGCATCCTGTCGGTCGACGACATGGTCGACCTGCTGACCCCGCCGCCCGGCCGCAAGGGCTCGCACCGCGCTGACGTGGTGCGCCTCACCCTCGGACTGCCGCCCGAGGAGAGTGGTCTGTCACCGCTCGGCACCTGGCCCGTGCAGGCGCGGATAGCCGATCACCTGGGCATCAAGCAGCCGCCGGTCTCCCGCCACCACCGGGCCGAGATCAAGCGGTGGGCCGAGGCCGAGTGGCTGCAGACGGTGTGCACGGAACTGGTCGAGATCGTCGCGAACTTCGGTCGAGTGATGACCGCCGCGCAGGCCGCGCAGGAGCTGCGGGCCCTGCACGGCGCGCAGGACGACAGCCCCGAGCGCGTGCTGGCCCGGTCACTGGCGGTCGTTCGGGCCGCCGTCGAGGCGGAAACCCGTGAGGAGGAAGGCCATGAGCCCCGCCTCGCCGTGCACCGGCGTGGCGACACGGTGCTGCTGGCGTCCGAGTCCCTGCCTGGCACCGACGACCCGAACCCGCATGAACTGGCCGACTACGCGGCGGAACTCGGCACGACCGCGGAAAGGCTCGCCAAACGGGAGCCCCTCCCAGGACGTGCCGAGGTGGTGCGCGAACTGCGCGCGGTACCCGTCCCGGAAGGCTTCGCGCCGCTCGCCGACACTCGCCTGGTGCCGCTGGCCGCCGCCGTGGCGTCGTCCGTGGTGCGCCACACCCCCCGCCTCGAGCTGTACCGGCGTGACCTGAGCCTGGAACGCGCGCTGCGCATCTCGCAGGCCGGCGCGGGCGTGCGGCCGGACCGGGGGATCACCGCGACGGAACTCGTCGCCCGGGTACGAGCCCGTTTCCCCGACCTGGACGTCCTGTCGGACGGTCGGGAGCCGACCCCCGTAGTGCTGGAGGACGCGCTGCAGGCGGCCCGCTTCGACCTGCGTCACGACGACGAGGCCGGACGTTTCCTCCCTCCGCTGCCGAGGTCGATCGGCCCCTGGTCCTCCACGGGGTCGGTCACCAGCATGCTTCCTCCAGTACGGTCCGTGGTGCGCCGCGAGCCCGAGGACCCGCACAGTGAGCTGCGCGAGCAGCTCACCGAGAGCGTCCGTCGCGGCGGCTTCCTCGCCCTGACGGTCAAGGCCGCCCGTCTGCAGGGCACGGCCGAAATGATCGCCGCCCGCTTCCCGGTGGTGCCCGTCGATCTCGGGGCGCTGTTCCTGCGGGAGTTCAAGCGGCTCGTGGAGGAGAAGAGCCAGGACTGGCGGACGGTCCTCCGCGCCGACGCGGCCTCCGCGCCGGGCCGGGTGAAGCCGGGCCTCGCCACGTTCGTCCGCGTCGTGTGGCAGCGGGTCGCCGACGACCTCGCCGCCCGCTCCGCCGAGCCGCGCACGGTGCTCTTCCTCCACGACGTGGGTCTGATCGCCCGGTACTGGGACGAGGGCGGCCGAACATTCCTGGTCACCCTCCAGGCAGCCTCCCGCAGGCCGTCGGAGGGACCGCACGGGCTGTGGCTGCTGTGCCCGATGGAGTCCCGCACGCAGGACCCGCACCTGGACGGTCAGCCGGTTGAGGCGTTGCGGAATGACGGGGAACTGGCCTACCTCACCGGGGGGTTTCTCAAGCAGCCGGCGTAAATGGCCGGAAGAGACCAGCCTGTCAGAGGGATCGGCAAGGATACGGCCATGGTGGCGATCATGAAGTGCCGTGAAAATGAGGACGAGTACCTCGAATTCCTCGAAAAGCTGCATCAGTCCCGTCGGCACGACTGGGAGTGGTCGTTCACGCGCGGGCGTGATCTGTGGTCCAAGGGCCGTCATCTGCTCCTGATCGCGTCCATGGACGGTGACGGGCGCTTCGAGGTCACCCGAGTGGGGAAGTCCGTCCGCCGACGTGGGGCCAAGGACCAGGACCAGCAACTGCGCGTCACTACTGTGCGCCGACTGCGCAGACCTCTCCGGCTCGTCGAGCTGCTCGACGGACTGACCGCGGTCCAGCGGCGCCATCTGGTCGAGGAGGGCCACCAGAGCAAGGGGACGGGCGAGGCGATACGCGCCCGGCTACTGCGCCTGCGGCCAGAGCTGACGGAAGCGGTCCAGCTGATCGAGGGAGCCATCGACTCCTGGGACTTCGGCGACTCGCGGGCGGCACAGGAAGTGGCGCTGCAGCGCGACGCGACACTCGCCGTCACGCGCATGGCCGGGATGCAGGCCCCGCAGCTGGCGGAGTGGGATCCACCCGCCGAGGAGCTGTACGACGACACGGTGCCCCCGCTGTTCCTCGACATGGTGGGAGCAGCCCGCCATCCTGACGAACTGCTCGACTCACCGGAGCAACGTCCGCAGGACCGTCCGGCCCGTTCCGACAGGCTCAGTAACCAGCGCGCTCTCGAGGACCATCTCATCATGCAGGACACTCGCGCGATGCACGGGTGGCTCAGCGAGGAGACCAACCATGTGGCCTGGCGCAGGTTCCGTGAGCACGGTCGCACGCTGCTGGTCGCGAACGCCAACCGCACCCAGGCGGAGCAGGCCCTCGGCTGCGACATCATCTTCTACAACGTCACGCGCCACAGCCTTGTCCTTGTGCAGTACAAGAAGCTCGACGCGGAACGAGGCGGCTTCTACTACCCGACAGGCGACAGGAACCTCGCCAAGGAGCTCCGGCGGATGAAGAGCCTCGACCGGTACGCGGAGAGGCACGCCGGTCTGGCCGACGAGCAGAGGCTGGACCCCAGCCCGAGCTGGATCAAGCTCTGCCATCCACGTTCCGTGCTGCCGCACACGACGGAGATGATCCACGGCATGTACTTCTCCCGCCGGCAGTTCGAATCGCTGCGCGACGACGCCCGGCTGAAGGACGGGCGGGGCGGTGCCGTCCGGTTCGGCTACAAGAACGTCCCGGCCTACCTGGACAACACGCTGTTCACACGTCTGGTGGAGACGGGCCAGATCGGCACCACCGGCACGAGCACCGACCTCGTCCGCCAGCAGGTCATCCGCAGCTTCCGAGGCCAGCGCAACCTCGTGCTCGCCACGCTGAGCGGAGAGGAGGCGCCGCAGGCGGCGCGGAACGCGCAGCGCAGGGCAGCTCGATGAACAGCGTCCCTGTGTGACCACTGGTCGACAGCCAAGCTGCGGTAACCGGCCGCCGGGGCGGAGCATCGGGCCCCGCCCGGCGACTGCGGTTCGGTGTCAGTTGACGGGCATGCGGGGCACACCGCCCTTGCGGCTGATGTGGAACGCCAGCCGGTAGATGTCCGGCAGGTCGATCGCCTCTCCGCTGCGCCGGGTCATCACACCTAGTTCGATGAGCTCCTCCAGCAGCGCCACGGGGTTCTCCAGCTCCCGTGGACCGCTGCCGGAGCGCTCGTCCTTGAGCTGTTCCCGTACCTTGCTGACCAGCGAGCCCTGGTGCCACGCGTAGTGGACGGCCGAGGCCTGGAGAGGGACCTGTGCGTTCTCCAGCTGTTCGACCGCGAGGGCCGCCCAGCCGATGTCGTCCTGCAGTTCGGCCACCCTGCTGTCTGCGGCGGAGCTGAGACTCTCACGGATGGCGTCGTAGTGGAGGGGGACCGGGTGTCCCGCATGCCGTTCGCTGGTCAGTACGGCAGCCTTGCAGAGGGCCTTCAGCCACGTCCGGGGACTGACCCGGCCCTTGCCGTCCTGCAGGTGGTTCGGCACCCAGGTGTACGTGTGCCCCTTGCGCCGGTCCGTCCCCATGAACGGCCCGGCGAGCGTGATGAAGACTTCCTCCTGGCGTTTCCGGTCGGCGATGACGTCGACGGGCGCGACGTGGCGGCCTTCCTCCTGCCGCCAGATGCCGGTCGCCGTGCGGAACTTCTCGGCCTCGGGCGTGGTGTGGTTGCCCAGCTGGTGAAAGAGCAGCCCGTAGAGGTTCTCCCGGCTCCACTCCAGGTCCGTGGCGTTCGCGCCGAGCTTGGACGCGTCGGGGAACATCTTCGGCGCGTTCTCGTACATGTCCGGCCGTACGAAGATCTTCGCCCGCAGGGTGCCGGTGGTCAGGCGCAGCTCCAGCGCCAGCCGGAACAGCCCGGACAGCAACCGGTCCGTCTGCTCGCGTACGCCGTGCAGGTGCTCCAGGGCGTCGAAGAGCAGCACGCGGGTCTCACCGCGCTCGCGGCTCTCCCGGTCGGCTGCGGCGATCGCCGCGTCGTAGGCCTCCGGGTTGTCCCGCGTCCAGCGGACACGGTCGGTCCAGCCCTCGATGCGGCGGATCTCCGGCACGTTCAGGGCCATCAGGACGATCGCCGCCCACAGTTCGTCCGGGGTCGCCCCGTCCGCGACGAGCTTCTCCCGTGTCCGCTTGTACGGGAAGGGCGGTTCACCCGCCTCCTCGCTCTCCAGCCCGAACGCCGTGGTCACCCTGGTGCGGCGGAGCCGGGGCATCATGTAGGACGCGGCGGCGATCTCCCTGAGCCGCTCGTCGACCAGTGCCTTGGCCCAGAACGTCTTGCCCGTACCGCGTGCCCCGCGCACCACGGTGACGTCCGGGTCCAGGGCCAGCCGGTGCGAGGACGGAGTGAACAGGGTCCGCAGACCTGGGCCGGTGGTGTTCGCGTCGGGAGCCGAGCCGAGCGCTTCGATGAGCAGCTTGCGGTAGTCGGCGGGCGTCGGTTCGCTCATCACGCGTCCTCGTGCGGTTCGGGCAGCAGACGTTCCACCGTAGTCGTGAACTTGCTGTACGCCGCCTCCACGAAGGGCAGCTCGGGCCAGCGGCGGCTGCGCAGCGGATCGAGCCCGACCAGGTCGTTGCCGAACAGGATGGGGATCGCCGCGTAGGGGGCGTCGTCCACCTGGCCGGCGGGCGTGTAGAACGGCTCGGGCTCGTCCTCGTCGGGGAGGTTGTACAGCGTGTCCACGAACAGGTCGTAGGCGTTCTTGCGGAGCACACCGAGCCGTTCGGTGTCGCCCGCCGAGTGGAACATCGCGCCCACGATCCTGATCCTCTCCCGGAGCTCGCGCGCACGGTCCGGTCGGCGCTGCCACTCGGAGAGCAGCATCCGGTAGCCCTCCCAGGTCGAGGGATTGTCCACGGCGAACAGCAGGGCGAGTCCGCTGAGCCGGGTGAGCGTGACGGCGGCGATGTCGTGTATGCCGGCGCGGCTGTCGAGCAGGATGTGGTCGGGGCGCCGGGCGAGCCGCTCGACCTGGTCCTCGCACGCGGCGATGGCCTGCTCCAGCCGGACGGCGAACGGACGCGGCGGTGCGCCGTCACCGGTGGCCGGGAGGTCGGTGTAGATGCGGTTCAGCTTCGACAGGTAGCTGTACGGCTGCCCCTCCAGCGGCAGTCCGCATGCCGGGGCGAGGAACACCTCCCCGTTGCCCTGGTAGTTCAGCAGGGAGGCACGTCCGACGAGCTCCAGGTCGTCCGCGCTGCCGACCGCGGCCTCCACGAGGTGGTCCACGATGCCGTGTCGTGGTCTGCCCGCCTCGTCCGAGAGCAGGTTGGACACGCCGGGCGATTCCAGATCGAGGTCGACGACGAGTACGCACCGACCCAGGTCGGCGAGGTGGCGGGCGAGGACGGCGGTCGCGGTCGAGCGGCCGACACCGCCCTTGTACCCGTACAGGGCCACGCGCCGGTCCCGCCGGGAGACCGGTGTCCCGGAGGCGCTGTCGTCGTCGCGCTGGAGCCAGTCGGTTCCGACGACCGTGCGTTCCAGCGTGCAGATCCTGCCGACACCGTCGCCGCGCGGGCTCACCTCGGTGAGTTCCGGCGCGGTGAAGAACAGTTCCGGCGCGAACATGGAGCGCGCGGTCTGCACCGGCTCCAGTCCGGTGAACGGCTGGGTCACCGCGACGAACCGGTCACGTACGGCGACGAGTTCGGGGGAGTCCGGTGCGAGCCGATCGTCCATGTCGTCGATGAGTAGTGAGGCCCGGCCGAGCAGGTCACGGGCGAGTACGACGTCACGGCCGAGCGCCGCAGCGTCCTCGGCCACCTTCTGTGCGGCCAGCCACGAACGGTCGAAGCCCGCGCTGGGTGTCGTCATGCGAGGGCCCCGGTTCCGAGTATGCGTGCCTGTTCGTGAGCGGCGAGGAGGTCGTACGCCGCCCGCAGGTGCCGGTCGAGATCCGCGTCGCTGATCGCCGTACCGTCGCAGTATCTTCCGGACACGTCCCAGTCGTGGAACGGGTTGTGCCCGATCAACCGCAGAAACAGGACCCCTGTCTCGCGTGCGCGCCGACGGTCGAGGATCGTGGTCAGCTGTCCCCACAGGTCGGGGAGGTGCTCGTGCAGGTACTCCTTGCGGTCCTGCTTGCGCCACTTTCCGCCGGGCGGGTTCGGCTGCGAGCTCAGCTCCAGATCGCCGTTGTAGGGCCGCTGCTTGTCGTTGAGCCGGGAACCCAGGTAGTCCAGGAGGATCGCCTTGATCGCGCACTCGGCGGCCAGCCCCGCCGAATGGTCGGCGGCGATGGTAAACCGGTCGCCGGCGGCCAGCCTGGCCGAGTGGTAATGATGGCCGCTCGCCGCCCGGAAGGCCGGTGGCGGGGCGGCGGAAGTCGTCGGAGCCGTCACGACGATCACCTTATCGGCGTGATCAGCGGGAAAGGGAGCGTTTCCGCATACCAGGCGCCCTGCGCCCACCGCATGCGGCCTGGCAGGATTGGTGCTCTGAGCGCGGACTGCGACGGTGGACGAGAGAGCCGCAAGGAACGCGCAGTGCATCGAAAAGGAAGCGGAACGTGACGGACGTCAAGGCTGGTGTGGACCCGGCGGCCCTGCTCAAGGACCTCAAGCGACAGGTCGCGGCCCTGGAGGACGACCTGCGGGCGCGCACGGAGTCCGTGGACGAGATCCGCGATCGCCTGGAGGCCGAGTACCGGCACGCCCGGGAGGCCCGGCGCACGGCGGCGACGTACGGGGCCTGGCGCGACGAGCGGGTCACCCAGTCCGCGGCGGCCTGGGTACTGGCATGTGTCTTCGTCCGCTTCTGCGAGGACAACGGCCTCATCGACGAGCCGTACATCGCCGGCCCGGGGGAGCGGCTGGCGGAGGCGGAGGCCCGGCACGAGGCGTACTTCCGCGAGCACCCGACCAAGAACAACCGCGACTGGCTGTTCGCCGCGTTCGACGCCATCCGCGAGGCGAACGACACGGCGGCCGGCCTCTTCGACAAGGCCCACAACCCGCTGTGGGACATCGAGCCCAGCTATGAGGCGGCGACCGAGCTGCTGTCCTTCTGGCGGAGGTGGGGCGCCGAGGGCGAGATCCGCTACGACTTCACCGACCCCGAGTGGGACACCCGCTTCCTTGGTGACCTGTACCAGGACCTCAGCGAGCACGCCCGCAAGACGTACGCGCTGCTCCAGACCCCGGAGTTCGTCGAGGAGTTCATCCTCGACCTCACGCTGGAACCGGCAGTCTCGACGGACGCGTTTGGCCTGAACCCGGTGTGGGAGGGCCCGGACGGTGAGGAACGGCTCGGCCTGCGCACCATCGACCCGGCCTGCGGGTCCGGGCACTTCCTGCTGGGCATCTTCCACCGGCTGTTCGACAAGTGGCGTGCGGCCGAGCCGGGCACGGATGTGTGGACGCTGGTGCGCCGGTCCCTGGAGTCCGTGCACGGCTGCGACAAGAACCCGTACGCGGTGAGCATCGCGCGGTTCCGGCTGCTGGTGGCTGCCATGCGAGCGGCGGGGGCGGAGAGGCTGAAGGACGCGCCGCCGTTCCCGATCAACGTGGCTGTGGGGGACTCGCTGCTGCATGGGCGGGATGCGGCGGGTATTCAGACGGACTTGGACACGCTGTTCGCCGAGGTGCAGATCGGGCGGGAGGAGGGGAAGACGTTCGCGTATTCGACGGAGGATGTGTGGGAGTACGCGAAGAAGGTTGATTTGTTGGGGCGGGGTTCTTATCACGTGGTGGTGGGGAATCCGCCTTACATTACAGTCAAAGACAAGCAGGAAAAGGGCAACTATAAGAAGGCGTATAAGGCGAGTATCGGCCAGTATGCGCTTTCTGTGCCCTTCGCTCAGCGGTTCTTTGAGCTGGCGGTCAAAGGTGCCGGCGGTACCGCTGGCGGCGGTGGGTTCGTCGGTCAGATTACTGCCAACTCGTTCATGAAGCGAGAGTTCGGCAGGGACCTTATCGAGGTTGTGTTCCGAACTGAAGTCGAGCTCTCACACGTCATCGACACTTCCGGCGCATATATTCCGGGGCATGGAACTCCCACGGTCATCCTCGTCGGGAGGAATCGAGTTCCCAGCGAATATCGCCCGGTTCGTGCAGTGTTGGGGGTTCGGGGTGAGCCTGACCAGCCCGAAGTGGCTGCTAGAGGTCGGGTTTGGCGGGCGATTCAAGAGAACTACTTGAGACCTGGAAGTGAAACTCCCTGGGTATCGGTTGGAGACTTGGATCGCGATCGATTTTCTGAGGCACCTTGGTCGCTCAGCGGAGGTGGAGCCGCGGAGGTGTTCTTGGGGTTGTCGGCGGCCGCTGCGTCTACGCTTGGTGGTAAAGCGCGAGTCATCGGACGAACTGCGCACACCGGTGGCGATGAGGCGTACTTCGCGGCAGGTCGGACGTGGGAGCGGTATGGGGTACCCGAATCCCGTGTGGTTGCACTAGTCGAGGGCAACGTTATTCGCGACTGGGATCTGCATGCGGAAACGCGTGCGCTGTTCCCCTATGATAGTGATCTTGCGGCCGATGATTCTGTTCTATCCGTTACGAAAGTGCTGTGGCCTCGCAGGAGTGTTCTCCGTGTTCGGCGAGAACCGGGCGGCACCCATGAAGAGATCGGTCTTACTTGGTTTGAATGGAGTCGCTGGCACCCGGAGCGTTTTTCCGTTCCACTTAGCCTGGCCTTTCCGTTCGTTGCGACACACGCTCATTTCGTGCTAGACCGTGGCGGGAAAGTCTTCAACCGTACTGCTCCTGCCATCAAGCTTGGTGCTGAGGCAGGCGAGGAGGAGCACCTGGAACTGCTGGGGGTGCTGAACTCTTCGACGGCTTGTTTTTGGCTGAAGCAGGTTAGTCAGGGGAAGGGTGGCAGTGGCCTCGGGCGCGGTCTGCAGGACGAGGACTGGGAAGAGCGTTACGAGTTCACCGGAACCAAGCTCCAAGAGTTCCCTCTACCTGAGCGGCTTCCGCTGGGACTGGCCCGGAAACTGGATGTTCTCGCTCAGGAGTTGGCGGGTCATGAGTCATCCGCTGTGAGTGAAGCGGGCGTTCCCTCGCGGGAGGCGCTGGACGCGGCGCATACCGGCTACGTCGCTACACGGAACCGGATGATCGCCGCGCAGGAAGAGATGGACTGGGAGGTCTACGGCCAGTACGGCTTGCTCACGCAGTCGGACTTGGCCCGTACCGTTGCGGTCGATGGCGCTGCCCTGCCCGAAGTGCGCCTCGGTGAGCGTGCCTTTGAGATCGTGCTCGCGCGGAAGGTGGCTGCTGGGGAGGCGGAGACCGCCTGGTTCACCCGGCACGGCTCCATCCCCGTCACCGAGATCCCCACCCACTGGCCCGACTGGTACCGAGACATCGTTCAGGCGCGGATCGACATCATCAACTCCCGCAAGGACATCGCCCTCATCGAGCGTCCCGAGTGCAAGCGACGCTGGGCTGCCGAGCCGTGGGAGAAGAAGGAGCGAGCTGCGCTGCGGAGCTGGTTGCTGGACCGCTGTGAGAAACCTGAGCTGTGGTACGAGGTTCGGGACGGGCTCAAGCGCCCCCGCCCGATGACCGTCAACTACCTCGCCGACCAACTCGGGGCAGACGAGGACTTCGTCTCCGTCGCCGCGCTCTACGCATCCGACCACCTTGATAAGCCCGACCTGCCTCTCGCGCAGATACTGACCGACGTAATCACCGACGAGCACGTGCCCTACCTCGCCGCGATGCGCTACAAGGACCCCGGCCTGCGCAAGCGCGCGCAGTGGGAAGAGGTCTGGCGGCAGCAGCGCGAGGAGGATCGTACCGGGCAGCGGCTCGACATCCCTGTGCCGCCCAAGTACACGTCCGCCGACTTCGCCCGTGCCTCCTACTGGTCGAACCGCGGCAAGCTCGACGTGCCCAAGGAGCGGTTCATCTCGTACCCTGAGGCCGGGCCCGACAGCGACTCGACGCTGATGCTCGGTTGGGCCGGCTGGGACCACAAGGACCAGGCTCAGGCCCTCTTCGAGCTGCTGGCCGCCCGTACGGCACGGGACGGCTGGAGTTCCGAGCGGATCGTTCCGCTGCTCGCCGGCCTCCACGAGGTCATGCCGTGGGTCAAGCAGTGGCACGGCGAGTACGACGACGAGTGGGGTGACGTACCGGCGGACGAGCTGGAGGCCGAGTACGAGAACCAGCTCCGCAAGCACCAGGTCGGTGTGGAGGAGCTGAAGGCGTGGCGTCCGGTGCGGAAGACGCGTGGCCGCAAGGCGGCGGCGAAGCAGCCCGCGCTGGACGCCGAGTAATCGGAGAGGTTGGTGGGGCAGTGGCGCGCGCTGCCCCACCGGAAGTTCAGACGCGCGAGTCGGCCGCCAGTGTCGTGAACGCCGACCAGGCATCGCGGGACATGGCCAGCGCCTGCCTGTCCGTGTCCTTCGAGTCCCGGACGAGAACGGCCTTGGTGCGCACGGCGACCTCGACGCAGTTGCCGCCCCCACCGCCGCTGTAGCTGCTCTTGAACCAAGCAAGTTCGGTGGTGCTCATAGCGCTCCTCGCATCTGCTCCAGCAGGCTCGCGGTGGCTTGATGACTCAAAGCCTGCGAGCGCATCTTGCCATAGCGCTGAAGCATGGCGCTTGCGGCTTTTGTGTCGGTGACAAGCATGCTGCAGTCGTGCGCTTCGACGTAGCCCACCCACCGGTTCTCCACCGTCTCGGCGAGGTAGAGAGGGCCCTCGAAACCGGAGTGATCCTCCTGGACCCGAGGCATGATCTGAATCTCTACGTTCCGGAGACGGCCCACATCGAGCAGGCTGCTGAGCAGCGCGTGTGTGACGCCCTCACCGGCCAAGCGGCGATCCAGCAGGGCCTGCTCGATGATGAAGCTGAACGTGCTGTTCGGCCGCTCCGTCAGGAGACGCTGACGTTCAAGTCGAGCCGTGACCTGTTGCTCGAACTGCTCCTCCGACAGGGGTGGAAGGCGCCGCTCGAAGAGCGCGCGAATGTAAGGCTCCGGCTGGAGCAAGCCCGGAATCACAGCGCACTCATACGCGTACAGCGAGATCGCCTCCTCCTCGATCCCCGCCCACTGCCGGAACCACGACGCCAGCCCCGCCTTCCGCGTCAGACTCTTCGCAGCCGCCCCCAGCACCCGCCCCGCGACCGCCCCCAGAACCTCCTCCGACCGCTCCAGCAAGTCCCGTGGCGGGAACCGCTTCCCCTGTTCGATCTTGGCGACGTACGCGACCGAGTACCGCACCAGCGGCGCGAACTGCTCCTGCGTCAGGCGGGCTTCCTCCCGCAGAGCCTTGAGGACCGCACCGAACGTCTTCAGACTGTCGGAGAGTTCCGGCTCGCAGTTGCCACCCCCGTTCCCGGCACCGTTCCCGCCCTGCCCGGCGTTGCCACCCACCCCGCCGCCGTTGCCCGTCGTCATCGCAGCCGCCTTCCCCTGTGCCGCCGGGACGCACTCGTGCCGCCCCCGGCTGCTCGCCGTACCGTCTGCCGTACGCGCTGCGCCACGCTCGGCACACTCATCGTCACGTACGGCGACCGACCCAGTCCAGCGAGTCGACCAGTACAACGCGATCTGTATCGGCGCCGGACCTGCCGACGGTCCGTCACCTCCCGGCAGGGTGGCCGCCATGTCAGTCCCCCGCACCCAGAGCCCCACCCCGGCTCGTACGTTCACCCAGCGCTTCTCCGCAACCCGCCGCGGTGCGCGCCTCGCCCGGCTGCTCACCGCGCACCAGCTCACCGAGTGGGGCCACCCACACGGCACCGAGGCACACGACACCGTCATCCTCGTCGTCGCCGAACTCGCGGCGAACGCCGTACTCCACGGCCGCGTTCCCGGGCGGGACTTCGCCCTCTCCCTGTCCCACGACGAGAGCCGGGGCGTCGTCCGGATCGAGGTGACCGACACCCACCCCGCCCAGCCAACGCAGCGAACCCCCGGTACGGACGAGAACGGCGGCCGCGGCCTGCTCCTCGTCGACGCGCTCGCCGCCGACTGGGGCGTACGCGACCGTCTCGGCCCCGGCAAGACGGTCTGGGCCGAGTGCGCCCTGGCTCGTCACGCGTAGCCTGGGCTTCGGCCTTGAGCAGTGCGCCGTTGTAGGGGCGTCCAGCAGGGCATGATGGACGCCGCCCTGAACTATGGCTACGTCCGGGTGAATGTCAGCCGCGGAATCCACGAGCCCTGTCCCGGCGCTTGACGTCTGGGTAGGGCTTGAACCACTCGTCCCACAGGTCGTCTTCGACCATGTCTGCTTTCAGAAAGTCGTGCGCCCTGTCAGTGACGTTGAGGACCCTGCTCTCAATGGCGAGGAACTGCCAGTCATGGTCGAACCGAGAGACTGGAAGGGTCTGGTAGACCTCGTCCGCGTAGATGGATTCGATATCGGACTCCCGGATGCTGTTCACGGCGTAGCCGAGTAGAACGCTCTCAGCCAGGCAGCGCGGTTTCGGGTCGTCACCGGCAAACAGATCGGCCGCGAGATCGTCATATGCGCGAGCGCAGTGAAGAAGGAACCAGTCCGACTGGGCCTCGACGCTATCCGGAACGCTGTATTCCCAGAGGTTGGACTGAACGGTGAAGTACGTCTCGTCCGCAAGATCTCTCAGCTGCTGATAGAGAACGAATGCCGTCCTGGGCGTCACCCCAACACCGCCGCAATCCCCGCAGCCACGGCCGTTGACGCCGCAGACCGGGCACTTTGAGCAGTCCTCGTCCGCAGTGCAGCCGCAGCTTCGGCAGTTCCCGCAGGAGGTAGTACTGAGGAGCGAGAACACCGCCACGTTGGGTTGCTCCAGGTTCTCCGTTACAGCTCGCGCGACCCTGTGTGCAGCCAGGGCTCGTGGAACGTCACGATGCGCGTCTTCGATCTCCTCCGCGACCTCGGTGATCGCCTTCCTGAGAGGGCCCGGCAGGGAAGCCGAGCACCGGTGAACCCTCGCGAGGGCACCTGGTCCTTCCTGGAGAGCTGCATTGAGAGCGGCAGCGAGCAGGTGGGATTCGTCGCGATCCTCGAATGTCCCGATCTTCGAGAGCTCCGGTCCACGGGGCGTCCCCCACATGCTGAAGAGGATGGCGCCGTTGCCCTTGGGTTGGGTCAGGAAAAGGAGATGCGACGGTGCGGAATGTGCCGGCATGACTGAGCCTCCGATTGGTACGCGGGCATCGAGTGCGGGCATACGTAGGGAATGCCGCCGCAGACCGGTGCCTACTGCGTGAAAGACGAGGTGAGGGACAAGCCGGTGGTCCGGGTGCGTCCGCAGACCCCTTGGCAGAAGCGCAGCTGGTGATCTGGCCACGAGCGAGATCCCGTTGCTGGCACGCGGAAGCCTGCCACAGAAGGCGCCGGGGATGCCAGTCAGTTCGCGAAATTCTGAGCTGGGGTGAGCTTTGCCCGGTCCCTCAACTCCTCCCCCCGCCCACCCTGATGTCCTGGTTCCAGGCGTCGCTCCGGCCGTTCCGCCCCGTCTTGCAGACCGTGTCGTAGCAGCGCCAGAACCAGATGCCGTTCCTGCGGCGGCGCAGCTCGATGCTCGTGCCGCCGCAGCGGCCGCACTTCGGCGGGCGGGTGAACAGCTCGGCGTGTTCGTGCTCCAGGAGCTTGCGGGCGAAGTGGCCGCCGCGGATCGTCAGCATGACCTCGCGGGTCCACGACTGGGAAAGGGTGTTGAGGCTGCCGAGCATCACCGTCCGCTCGTCGATCACCGCGATCTTCTGGTGCATGACGTTGACGGGAACGACCGTGTGGACGACGGCCCGGAGGTCGGCGATGAGGCTCTGGCTGTCCGGGCGGGCCTGGAGCTGGTCCGTGTCGTCGCGGATGAACACGCTCACGCGCACGCCGCGACCGGCCGCCTCGCGCAGCAGCGGCAGGATGCCGCGCACCCGGTTTGCGACCCACGGCGCCCACAGCCAGACCGAGGTGCGGGCCGTGCGGATCTCGTCCTCGAAGGTGCTGAAGAACGTCGTCTCGTCGTCGATACCGGTGATCTCGACGTGGCGGGCGAGCACGTCGGCGAGGGCGGCGCCGAACTCCCCGCGGCTCGGTGCGTCCTCGTGCGGCGGTGTGATCAGGTGGCCGGCCCGCAGACGCCGTACGCCCGGCGTGCCGACCAGCGCGGCCAGGTGGGAGAAGGTCGTGCCCTTCTTCGCGGAGCTGATGCGCTCCCAGCTGCCGATGACGTACAGGCGGGTCCGGACGCGGGTGGCCGCCACGTTGAACAGGCGCACGCCGCTGCGCGCCCAGTCCGACGCGCCCGGCTCCCGGTGCGCCAGTGACATCCACAGTTCCTTGCCGTCGGCGCCCTCCACCGTGTCGAAGACGACCACGGGGAACTCCCGGCCCTGGAAACGGTGCGCCGTGCCCACCTCCGCGAGCGGTCCGCCGCCGCTCTCCACGTCCCGCAGTGCCTCCAGGGTCGCCTCCGCCTGGACGCCGTAGGGGGTGACGATGCCGGTGTCCTCACCCCTCGCGCGGTGGTACTCCACCAGCGCCCTGGCGATCAGGGACCCGGCCGGCCACCAGCCGCTGCGGCTTCCGGTCAGGTGGGGTCTGGCCAGTTCGTGCAGTCCGTCGGTGTCGACGAGGACGATCTCCGGGTCGTCGGGGGGCCGCGGTGCCGCGATCTGCTTGCCGCCCCGCAGCATTCCCCCGTACGCCAGCGAGTTCGCCAGGCCCATCACCGCCGGGCCGAAGCGGTGCTGTTCGGTCAGGGTGACGCAGGCAGGGTGCTGTCGGGCGTCCTCGGGATCCTGGATGCCGCAGTGCCGGAAGACGTCCGGGAGGAGCCAGCGCCTGACGTCCGCGCGGTCGAGGTCCTTCAGCCGTTCCTCGACGACCGGGCCGAGCTGCATGAAGTCGCCGAGCAGGACGGCCGTCCGGGTCGCCTTCGCCGTCGCGAGGATCACTTCGGGCAGCGTCGCCGCACCTGCCTCGTCGACCAGGACCACGTCGTAGGGGCCCTCGAAGACCGCCTTGTTGGTGCGGAACCGGGCGAGGGTGGTGGCGACCAGTTTCGCGCTCTTGATGATCTCGCCCTCGGCGTTGCGGGCGAGGCGTTCGTACTCCTCCTGGACCTGCTGGAACTCCTCCTCCAGCGCGGCACGGCGGGCGGTGTCGGCCGCCACCCGGGGCCGTAGGCGCTCGGCGCGGGCATGGTGGGCGGGCCAGTCCTGCTGTTCGGCTCGGGCGGTGAGTTCCGCGGCGTCCAGGGCACGGACGACGGCCCGTTCCAGCCGAGTGGCCTCCTCGCGACGGGCGGCCACGAGGTCCAGGGCCGATCTGTACGCGGACTGTGCCGAGACCAGCGACTGTTGCAGGGCCGCGATCTGCTCGGGTGTGTGGGTGATGCCGGCGACGAGGTCCGCCAGTTCCCGCTCCAGCGCGACGACGTGCGCCTCGGCCGTGGCGCGTGCGGCCTGCGCCGTCCGGCGGGTACGGGCGACGTCCTCCTCGGTGTCGGCCAGCCGCTCACGCAGCCCCTGACGCTTCTCCCGGGCCCGCCACCGGGCCACCGACCGCTGTGCGTCCAGCTCCCCCAGCTCCTCGCGCTGGTCGCGAAGGTGGTCCTCGGCCATCAGAGCATCGGCCTGCTTGCGCTCCGCGGCCTTGAGGACGCGGGACTGCTCCTGGCGCAGGCGTTCGACTTCGGCCCACTTCCGGAGCGACTCCTCCGCCGCGTCCCGGCGCCGCTGGGCGGCCACGGCGGCCTGCTGCGCCGCCTCCCGGACCGCCACGGCCTCTTCCAGCAGGGCCGCCGCCGTCTCAGCCCGCTTCCGTACGGACAGCGGATCCTGGCCGGGCGTGCGCAGCAGCTTCAGCGCGTCGAAGTACGCGGCCGGATCGAAGCGGACGAGGGAGGCGTCCAGTGCGGCCAGCTCCGCCGTGCGGGCCCGGACGCCGACCAACGCGGCCTCGATCCCGCGCCTGCGCCCCGCCGTCTCGGCCAGGCGTTCGCGCACCATGAGCGGCAGCGACACCCCGGGATCGTCGGCGACCTCCCGCAACTGGGGCGGGCCCACCCGGACGATGTCGCCCGGACCGTGCCTGTTCTCCTTCACCACCCCCGACAGGGCATTGTCCACGGCGATGTTGGTGGCGGACACCAGCAGCACCCGGTCGCCGCGTGCGATCAGGTCGCCGATGGCACGCTTCAGTACCGTCGTCTTGCCGGTGCCCGGCGGACCCCACACCAGATGCGTGCCCTGGCCCAGGCACGCACGGTAGGCGTCCCCCTGCGCCGGGTGGAACCCCGGAGGGTCCGGGAGGGGAGCCGACGTGCCGCCGATCGAGCCCGCGGCCAGGGCCGCCGCCAGCGGCGCCTCGCCCAGTCCGGCGATTCCGTCGCGCAGAGCGGTGACGAGGAAGGTCGGTGGCTGCTTGAGCAGCCACAGATACGCGTCCGCGAGGTCGGCGAACTCGGCGACCTTCAGCGTGAGCAGGGAGCCGTTCTGCACGGTCTCCGAGACGGTGAAGCCCTCCGTCTCGACGCCGTCGGACTCCGGCCCCGCGAGGCGCAGCGCGTCCAGCTGGTCCGGCCCGATGTCGGAGCCGCGCAGGTCCACCGCGTACCAGCCGGCCTCCTTGGTACGGACCGCCCGCCCCACCCGGTGCCAGCGCGGTTGCCTTCCGGTGCCGCCCATGATCGCCACCAGTTCGCCCAAGGCCGCGGCGATCTCCTCGCGCCACCCCACCCTCGTCGCCCCGCTCCCCGTACCGCCGACAGAACCCGCGCCGACCCTACCCAGCGGAGCTGTCTGTGATCCCGTGGGCACCGTGCGGTACGGAAGATTCCGCACCGACGGACATACGTGTCAGCGCCACCTGGCAGGATGGGGAGGCACTGAGAAGGGCGCGAGCCGTGCGGCCGGGCCGCGAGCCGAGAGAGGGAATGACCGCCTGATGCCCACGAGCGAGCTCCTGCTGAAGGACGTCATCGAGATCAAGGAAGACGTCCATGCCGGCGACTTCAAGATCGAGCTTTCCCAGGGGTTCAGTGAGACCGACGCCCGGGTGGCCGAGTACGTGGTCACCGAGCAGCTCCAGAGGGCGTTCCGGCAGGCGCTGGACCTTGTGGCGGGCTGCGTGAGGTCCGGCAATTCGGAGGCCGCCTACCTGCACGGCTCCTTCGGTTCCGGCAAGAGCCACTTCCTGACCGTGCTGCACGCCGTGCTCAACAACCATGCGGCCGTGCGTACCAAGTCCCGGCTGGTGGAGGTCGTGGCGCCGCACGACGAGTGGCTGCGGCGCAGCAAGTTCCTGATGGTGCCGTACCACCTCGTCGGATCCGCCGACCTCGACTCCGCCCTGCTCGGCGGTTACGTGCACACGGTGCGGGAGCTTCACCCCGACAAGCCGCTTCCCCCCGTCTACCGGGCCGACGCGCTGCTCTCCGACGCCCGTACCCAGCGGGAGTTCCTCGCCGACGACGCCAAGTTTCTGCAGTGGCTCGGCAAGGGCGCCGCAGCCCTCACACCGAGCGCGGCCGCGCCCGCGGAGGCCGATCCGGACGACATGCCGCCGATCGACGGCGAGGCCGCGGCGCTGCCCGCCGGGACGTGGACCGGTGTCGACTTCGACCGGGCGTTCGCGGGCGCGCCCGACGACCCGTACCGCGAGCGGCTGGTCTCCGCCCTGCTCAGCGGCCCCATGGCCGCCTACGCGCAGGGCATGCGCGGCGAGGCCAGCGCCTTCCTGCCGCTGGAGAACGGCCTCAAGGTCATCTCCCGGCACGCCCAGTCCCTCGGCTACACCGGAGTCGTCCTCTTCCTCGACGAACTGGTCCTGTGGCTCCAGGCGAAGATGGGCAACCAGGACTTCGTGCGCGACCAGGTGCAGCGGCTGGTCAAACTCATCGAGTCGGGGGACAGCGGCCGACCGGTGCCGATCGTGTCGTTCATCTCCCGCCAGCGCGACCTGTCGCAGCTGATCGGCTCGGACGTCGTCGGCGCCGACGTGACCAACCTCGAGCAGCAGATCGAATACCTGGCCGAGCGGTTCAACGTCGTCGACCTCGAGGACAGCAACCTCGTCGAGATCATCAAGCACCGCGTGCTCGCCCCGAAGGCCGGTATGGAGTCGGTGCGCGACGACGCCTTCAAGCTCGTCGAGTCGTCGGGCGACGAGGTCCGCCAGATCCTCTTGGACGCGCAGGGCCGCACCGAGGCGTCCTGGGACGACTTCCGGGAGCTCTACCCTCTCTCCCCGGCGCTCCTCAACGTCCTCGTCGACCTCTCGGGTGCCCTCCAACGCGAGCGCACCGGTCTCAAACTCGTCCAGGAACTGCTGCGCCGCCGCCGTGACGACCTGAAGCTCGGCGAACTCATCCCGCTCGGCGACCTGTGGGACGTCATCGCCCACCGCTCCGGCGCCGCATTCACCCCCCGGCTGCGCAAGGACGCGGAGACCGCCGACGACTTCCACGGGCGGGTACGCGAGGAACTGCTGCGCAAGTACAAGACCCCCGACGACAAGCGGTTCCAGGCCGACGAGCGGCTCGTCAAAACCCTGCTGCTGTCCGCGCTCGCGCCCAACGTGCCCGCCCTGACCCGGCTCACCGGCACCCGGCTCGCCGCACTCAACCACGGCTCGATCCGGACCCGGGTCGGAGACGCCGGCTCCGTCGCCGCCAAGCGGCTGCGGGAACTGCAGATCCCCTTCGACGGCGAGCTGCGCAGTGAGGGGGACAAGACCGACCCCGTCTTCCACCTGCACCTCTCCGACATCGACGTCGAACCGCTCCTCGAAGAAGTGCAGGGCGTCGCCGACCAGCTCGGCTACCGGCGGCAGTGGATCAAGGACCAGCTCTGGCGCGAGCTGGGCATCCAGGACACCCAGCCCTTCGTCTGCGAACGGGACATCGTCTGGCGCGGCACCAAACGCACCGTCGAGTTCGTCTTCGGCAACGTGCGCGACACCCGCCTGCCCGACGACGAGTTCGCACCCCAGCAGCCCGGAAACCTCCGCATCGTCTTCGACTACCCCTTCGACGACGGCGACCACGGCCCCATCGACGACCTCCAGCGCGTCAAACGGCTCCGGGGCGCGGGCCGCACCGAGCCCACGCTCGTCTGGCTGGCCGACTTCCTCTCCGACCAGACCTCCCGGCAGCTCGGTCGCCTACTGAAGATCAACTACCTGCTGGAGCGCGACCGGCTCGAAGAGCACACCGCCACGCGCCCCGCCGACGAGCGGACACAGATCCGCAACCAGCTCAAGGCGTCCCGCGACAACATCAGCGGCCACCTCACCGAAGTCCTGCTCCAGCTCTACGGGATCAACCGCGCCGAGCCGGAGACCGTCGGAGCGACCCTGCCCGACGGGGAGCACCTGGTGTCCCTGCTGCCGGGCTTCACCCGTACCCGCCCCGAGCCGTCGGTCGGCTTCGAGCAGAACCTCCTGCTGCTCGCCGACGGAATGTTCGCCGCCCGCTACCCCAAGCACCCCGACTTCGACCCGCGGCTGACCCGCAAAGCCATCACCGTGCGCGAACTCAAGACCACCATGGAGTGGATCGCCCGGGCGATGGAGGACGGCTCCCGGCGGGTCGTCGTGGACAGCCACCCGCTGCCCGTCGTCAGGAAGATCGTGCATGCGCTCGGCCTCGGAGAGGTCCACGACGGACCTCTCAATGTCAGCAACGACTGGCGGCTGCGTATCAACAAGAAAGCCGCCGAGCACCCCGAAACCGGCGACGACCTCGCCGTCGAGACGATCCGCGACTGGATCACCGAACTCGGCTACGAGGGCCTCGACCGCAACGTGGGCAACCTGATCATCGCGACCTACGCGCTGCTCGACGACCGCACCTGGATCTACCAGACCCAGGTCGTACCGCAGGCCCCCGAACTCGACCGCATAGTCCCCGGGTACGGTCTGCGCGCCGTCTCGCTCCCCGACGAGGACACCTTCGCCACCGCACTGCGGCGCGCCGGAGCGGTGTTCGGGCAGAGTGTGTCGCCGGTGCTCTTCGCCAGGAACGTCTCGCGGCTCGCCGCGCAGGTGCGCACCGTCGCCGAGGAGCACCGCACCGCCGTGGGGGAGGCCCGGACACTGCTCCAGGACAACGCCGTACGACTCGGCCTGGAAGGACCCGGAGGTGTGGACGCGCCGCGGCTGAAGTCCACGAAGGCCGCCGCCGACCTGATCGCCCGCCTGCTGCGCACCAACGACGCCACCAGCCTCACGCGGGAACTCGCCGAAGCCGCCTACGAGGTGACGGATCGGCAGGTCGGTGCCGCCCTCAAGCAGGCCCCCGAGGTGCTGCAGGTGCTGCGGGCCCAGCGCGACGGCCGCTGGTCCGACCTGGACATGGTCCGCGAACTCGCGGGCCGGGACGACGGCGTCGGCGACCGGGCGCAGCGGCTGCTGGACACCGTCCGCCGGGCGGCCAACGCCCACGAGGAGGACGAGTCGCTCGTCCCGGTGCTGGACTCGCTGCAGGAGTCGGCCGTGGCCCTCATGCGGGAAGCAACCCGGCTCGCCCAGGCGGCCCGGCCGGTGGAGCCCGTGCAGCCCGCCGAGCCGACCGCGGAGGACGTACGCCTCACCGAGCACGGCACGCCCCCGGTGTCCGTGACGCCCGGCGCAGTCCCCGCCGAGCCGGACCGGGACCGCCCGGGTTCCGGACCGGCGCCACGGGACCCGCGCGTAAGCTACGCGGCCCAATCCGCTCGCCGCCCCGGCGCGTACATCGTCGAACCCACCCGGCTGGAGACCACGCTCGCGGCCACCGTCGACGGACTCAGCGCCGACATCCGTCGTTTCCTCACCGACCATCCCGGCGCCCACGTCCAGGTCACCTGGCAGGTGATCGAGGACGCCCGCAGTGAGAGCGAGGCGGCCGGCCAGGACGAGAAGGAGACCGATCGTTGATGGCGCTCCTGCCACAGGTGGGACGGCGCACCGTCGAGGCGCTCCTGGACCGGCACGCCAAGAAGCTGGCTGAGTACAGCCTCGTGCTGGTCCACGGACAGTACGCGGCCGGCTCGGCCACCACCTTCACCGCCGAGGTCGGCGAGCGGACCCGCCGTGTCACGGTGCGCGACGAGTCCTCCGTCCTGGGCATCCTGGCCGCCTGGCACAGCCACCGAGACGAGGCCGCCCCCGGCGACCTGCTGGTGGTCACCACCGGAGTCGACGACGACCAGCTCGGCTGGGACGTGCGCGGGCACGCGGTGCACCGGCGCACCCTCAACGTCGAGAAGGCGGAGATCGTGACGCAGCGGTTCGGGGCCACCGGACTCGACGTGCGCATGTACCGCGAGGACTGGCTGCTCCAGGCCCTCGTCGACGCCGAACCCACCGGACGGGGATGGCCGCGAACCGCGGGCACGCTCACCCGGGACGCCGCCCTGCGCGCCCTGGTCGTCGAACGCCTCGGGCTCGACCACCCGGACATCTCGCCCCACGCTCCGGGGGAGGCCGCCGTGGACGCGGACGTGCTGCTCGCCTGGTCGCGCACTCCCGCCGGGCCGCGCCGTTTCGCCGAACTCGGCGACACCGAACGCACGGAGCTGAAGAAGTGGCTCGGCGAGGTCGCCGGACCCGCCGTACCCGTCCTGCTCGCCCTCGCCGAGATCGGACGGGGACACGACGCGATGGCGCTCGGCCTGCTCGGCGCCGCGCTGCGCGACCCCGCCGCCGACCCCGACGTGGCTCTCGCCGTCGGCGGCCTGTTCGGCAAGGCCGGACCGCGCAGGGGCGAGATCGACGCTTTCACCGACGCGGTGGAGGGCACCCTGCTGCGCTGGATAGGGGAGGCCGCGGGTTCGGTCGACGCACGCCACAGGGTGTTCGCCGTACTGCAGCGCGCCGACGACCTGGCCCGGGACGCCGGTCTCACCGCAGGGCTCAACGGCAGCCGTTTCCTCCTGTCCAGCTTCGCCGCCCAGCTCGCGGCCGTCGTCGAGGGCGCCCAAAGATCCCCCGCGCAAGGCGAGAGCGCACTGGCCGAGCTGACGGGACACGCCCTGGCCGGACTCTTCCCCGACCGGGTGCGTGTCGCTGAGATGGCCGTGCGCCTCGCGCGGTGGCTGCGCCAGGTACAGCCCGCGGTGACCTCCGTGGCCACGGGCGTGCGCGACCATGTTGCCGAGTGGGGATGGGCCGACCGGGCGCTGTCCGTTCTCTGGGCCGGCGACCCCGGCGGCGACCCGGCCGTCGCGAGGGGCCTGCGCGACCTCTACGAGGACGGGCGGGCCCAGCGTGAACGGCTTGACGAGCAGTTCGCCCGGCATCTGGCCGGCTGGACCCCGAACGCCACCGCCCAGCAGCCGGGCAGCTGCCTGGTCGTCGAGAACGTCCTCGACACCGTCGTCCGCCCCCTGACGTCCGGCGGATCGCCTCTGGTGATCGTGCTCGACGGAATGAGCGGCGCCGTCGCCGCACAATTGGGGGAGGAAGCCGAACGGGAAGGCTGGCAGGAGATCGTGCCACGGCCCGGCGAAGGCGCACGGCGCACCCGCCTCGCAGCCGTCTCCATGCTCCCCTCGATCACCCGCACGAGCCGGGCGTCCCTGCTCAGCGGCACGGCCACCCGAGGAGGGCAGTCCACCGAGACCTCCGGGTTCGCGGCCTTCTGGAAGAAGCGGCGCAAGAACGCGGTCCTCTTCCACAAGGCGTCGATAGAGGGAGACGCGGGCCACTTCCTCGCCCAGGAACTGGCTTCCGCGCTCGCCTCCGACGCGGTCGTCGGCGTGGTCCTCAACACCATCGACGACGCGCTCGCCTCAGGCCAGCAGGGGCAGCGCACCGTGTGGTCCCTCGGTGACGTCACCTACCTGCGGGAGCTGCTGGCCGCCGCCCGCAGCTACGCACGTCCAGTCGTCCTCGTCGCCGACCACGGACACGTCATCGACCGCGGCCGGGGTCAGGTCACCCTGGCCGCGGACGGGGGCGGCTCGGCGCGCTGGCGGCCGGACGCCGACGCCGGTGACGGCGAGGTCGTGCTGAGCGGACCGCGCGTCCTCGAAGGCGGCGGCACCATCACCGTTCCCTGGCACGAGGACATCCGGTACGCGGCCCGCAGAGCCGGCTACCACGGCGGGGCCTCCCTCGCCGAGGTCACCGTCCCGGTCCTCATCCTCCTCCCCTCGAAGGAACTCGCTCCGCGCGACTGGGAACCGCTGCCCCGAGAACAGGCCGCACCCTCCTGGTGGAAGGCCACTGCCGCGACACCGGCCGAGGCGTCGGCAACCCAGGCGGAGAGCGCCACGCAGCCGGTGCGCAGACCGGCGAAGCCCGCACACCGGCAGGACGAGGAACTGTTCGGCACCGACGACGTGGTGACGCCCGAAGCAGCATCGGAGACCACCCCCGCTCCCGCGACCCTCGGGGCGCGTGTGGTGGCGAGCGAGGTGTACGAGGCGCAGAAGGAGTATGTGCGCAAGGCCCCGGAAGGCAAGGTCGTCACCGCCGTCATCGACGCACTTGCCGCCGCCGGAGGCACCATGTCACCCGCCGCCCTGGCCGCTGCCATCTCGGCGACCGGCCGGGTGCGGCGCAACATCGAGGGCTTCGTCGCCACCGTGCAGCGTCTGCTCAACGTCGAGGGATATCCGGTGCTCGGCTTCGTCGACGCCGGTCACGCGGTGAAGCTCGACGTCGCCCTGCTCCGGGACCAGTTCCTGGCGGACGAAGCGAAGACCGGCTCGGCGAGGAAGGAGACGTCATGAGCGCGGTGACCCCGGCCAGCCCCGTACGCATGCGGGAGGTCGTGGACGCGCTGCGGCGCGGCACCGTACCGCAGGCCGGGCTGGACCTGCTCGCCGTCGGCTTGGACCGGTTCGAGACCGCGCTCGACGACGACCTGGCGACGACGGCACGAGGCGGAGCGGCGTTCCACGCCGTCCGCGGCGAGTACGGCTCCGGGAAGACGTTTTTCGCGCGGTGGCTCGCCGAGCGCGCCAAACGTGCCGGACTCGCTACGGCGGAAGTCCAGATCTCCGAGACCGAGACCCCGCTGCACCGGCTGGAGACGGTCTACCGCAGGCTCACCGAGCGCTTGACGACCGCTACCCACCAGCCCAGCGCACTGCGCGCGGTCATCGACTCGTGGTTCTACACCCTGGAGGAAGAGGTCCTCGACGCCGGGGGGACGAACGAAGAGGACGAGGCGGCACTCACCGCGGCCGTCGACGCGCTCATGGAACGCAGACTCGCCGACGTCGCCAGGACCACCCCCGCCTTCGCCGCCGCTCTGCGCGGCTACCGGCGGGCCGTGGCCGCCGGGGACGGGGCGACGGCGGAAGCCCTCATCGCCTGGCTCGGAGGACAGAAGTCGGTCGCGGCTTCCGCCCGCCGCAGCGCCGGCGTCCGAGGGGACCTCGACCACTTCGCGGCCCTCGGCTTCCTGCAAGGGCTGCTCACTGTGCTGCGGGACTGTGGCCATCCGGGCCTCCTCCTCGTCCTCGACGAGATCGAGACCCTGCAACGCGTACGGGGCGACGTCCGGGAGAAGGGCCTCAACGCGCTGAGGCAGCTGCTGGACGAGATCGACGCGGGCCGGTTCCCGGGCCTCTTCCTCGTCATTACGGGAACCCCGGCGTTCTACGACGGGCAACAGGGTGCGCAGCGGCTTCCCCCGCTAGCACAACGGCTGGCCACCGACTTCACGACCGACCCGCGCTTCGACTCCCCGCGTGCCGTCCAGCTCCGGCTGCCGGGGTTCGACCTGCTCCAACTCGGCGAACTCGGTCGTGCCGTGCGCGATGTGTACGCCCGGACCGCACGCCATCCCGAGCGGGTGACCGAGCGGGTCGACGACGCGTACCTGACGGAGCTGGCCAGAGCCGTCACCGGCGGACTCGGCGGCAAGGTCGGCGTCGCACCCCGCGTGTTCCTGCGCAAGCTGGTGGCCGACGTCCTCGACCGCGTCGACGAGTTCGAGGACTTCGCCCCCCGCACGCACTACGCGCTCACCATCACCGCGTCCGAACTCACCGACACCGAACGCAACGCGGCCGCGTCCGGCGACGCCGGTGCCATCGAGCTGGAGCTGCCTTGAGCGCCGGGGACTTGGACCCGGCGCTCCTCCACCACATCGTCAACACCCTGGGCTGGCGGAGCCTGCGTCCACTCCAGGAGGCAGCCGCCACCCCCCTGGTCTGCGGAGACGACGCCGTCCTGCTCGCTCCCACCGCGGGTGGCAAGACCGAGGCGGCCGCCTTCCCCCTGCTGACCCGGATGGCGGGGGAGCGGTGGAGCGGTACGTCCGTCCTCTACGTCTGCCCCCTGAAGGCCCTGCTCAACAACCTGCTGCCGCGCTGGGAGACCTACGCCTCCTGGCTGGGCCGCACCGCGGCCCTGTGGCACGGCGACACCTCGGCCGGTGCCCGCAAACGGATCCTCGCCGCCCGCCCCGACGTCCTGCTCACCACGCCGGAATCACTCGAAGCGATGCTGGTGAGCGCCAACGTCGACCACACCTCGTTCTTCTCGGGGATGCGGGCCGTCGTGGTGGACGAGGTGCACGCCTTCGCCGGTGACGACCGGGGATGGCACCTCCTCGCAGTGCTGGAACGGCTGCAACGGGTTGCGGGCCGACAGGTGCAACGTGTCGGCCTCTCGGCGACGGTCGGCAACCCCGATGCACTGCTCACCTGGTTGCAGGGCTCAGGCGCGGGCAAGCGGCCCGGACAGGTGATCGCTCCCCACCTCGACGGGTCCCCGCCCACGGCACCCGCGGTCACGTCTCCCCCCGCAGCAACCGGTGGATCGACTGCCGTCCCGCCGGGAGACGTCCAACTCGACTACGTCGGCTCGCTCGACAACGCGGCCACCGTCATCGCCGCACTGCACCGTGGCGAGAAGCGCCTCGTCTTCTGCGAGTCACGGAGATACGTGGAGGAACTCGGGGAGAAGCTTCTGGCGAAGGGCGTCACCACCTTCCTCTCGCACGCCTCCCTCTCCCTCGACGAGCGCCGGCGTGCCGAGGCGGCCTTCGCCGAAGCCCGGGACTGCGTGATCGTCTCCACCAGCACGCTGGAACTCGGCATCGACGTCGGTGACCTGGACCGGGTCATCCAGATCGACGCCCCCGCCACGGTGGCCTCCTTCCTCCAACGGCTCGGCCGCTCCGGGCGACGCGAGGGCACCGCACGCAACTGCCTGTTCCTCGCCCTGGACGAGGAAGGTTTGCTGGGAGCGGCCGGACTGCTGCTCAAGTGGTCGCAAGGATGGGTGGAGCCCGTCGTGGCACCACCGGAACCCCGGCACATCGTCGCCCAGCAACTCCTTGCCCTGTGCCTGCAGGAGAACCGTGTCGGCGAGCACCTGTGGCAGGAATGGTGGAACGGACTCGGCCCCTTCGGCGCGCCGGCCGAGCCGATCGTGCGCCACCTCATCGACCAGGGGTACCTGGACCGGGACGGCGGCATGCTGTTCATCGGCCCGGAGGCAGAACGGCGCTTCGGACACCGCCACTTCATGAACCTCACCGCCGTGTTCACCGCGCCCCCGCAGTTCACCGTCCTGCAGGGGCGTGCGGAGATCGGCCGGACCGATCCCAGCCTCCTCACCGAACGGGTCGACGGCCCGCGTCGGCTTCTGTTGGCCGGCCGGAGCTGGCAGGTCACCTACATCGACTGGCGGCGCAAGCGCTGCTTCGTCGAACCCGTCGACGGGGGAGGCAAGGCCAAGTGGAGCAGCCCCGGGTTCGGCTCGGCGGACTCCTACGAACTCACCCGCGCGGAACGCCGTGTGTTGCTGGGTGAGGATCCGCCCGTGAAAGTGACGGGGCGGGCGGCCAGTGCCCTGCGGCGAGCCCGTGAGGAGTACCTGGAGCGGGTACATCCCGGAGGCACCCTGATCATTCAGGATGCGGGGGGACAGAAGCGTTGGTGGACCTGGGCGGGCCACCGCGCGAACGCCACACTCGCCACGACCCTCGACTCGGTCGCCGTGCCGCGACAACACGTCAACGACCGCTGGATCCGGCTGCGCGAGGACGTCACTGTGCATACCTGGAATGAGGTGAAGAAGGATGCGACCGACCGGTTGTGCCTGCCGGACGTAGACGAACGCGCGGTACGCGGCCTGAAGTTCGGCGAGGCTCTTCCACCACGCCTGGCCGAGGCCACGCTGTCGGCCCGGCTGGCCGACACGGAGTCCGCCACCGCTGTGCTCACGGAACCGGTGCGCTTCATCCAACACGAACGATGACACCACTCGGCGTGCGGGCTGAGTGAGGAGAAGAGCAGCCGCACAGGCTGAGCATACGGAAACCGGGCATCCGGCCGTCGCTGCCATGGACCCGGAACAATGAACCGCCGATGACCTCGCAGATCTCTCCGGCTTCCCGCCCTCACAGAGCCACTTCCGTGGACTATGCCCCCTTCGCTCACCTCACCACCCCCAACGTGCCATCCACTGCCAGGTCCTGCGTGCGTTCCTCGCCGCCAAGGAGCGGTTCGCGGTGCATCTGCGGCCGGATGACGTGTACGCCGCCTTGGACGTGGGGAGCCGACCCGCCGACACGGTGGCGGTGGCGCAGACGTAGGCAGTGGCGTGGCCGGACACGCATCCTCTCCGCGAGGTCAAACCAACGTGGGAACGGGAGACCCCGCTCCGAACCGAACGGACGCGCAGAGCCCCGCTCGTGGAGATCGGTGCCCTTGTCGCAGTCTGGGCTCGGAGTGAGCGCAGACGCGTTTGCGGCCGTGTACAGGTCCAGGTCCTCAATCATGCAGGAGCTCGACGCCAACGAGCGCTAGATTGCAGGCACTGGGCATACGTACGGCTTCGACCAGACCAAAGGACCACGACTAGCAGTTTCACGCCTACTAAACGCAGGGCCGCTGCGAGCCCCCGGAGGGCCACACCGCTCCCTTCTGCAAAGGCCGACCGCGAGAAGGAGGTACGCGAGGCACACGGCCCCCTCACCGAGCAGCTACGGGGTGCCATCGCCAAGGGCGAGTGAAGGGCGGCCACCCTCTGCCGCCTTTGGGTCAGTACCGTGGTGGAGGCGCTCGCTGTCTCGGATCGCCCTGTCCAGTGCGCGACGTAGTCCGAGGTGCCGGCCCTTCTCGTACGCACGCGTGTACTCCGTGTCTCCGAGCAACCGACGAGCGTTCTCCAGAGCCCGCTCCCGGTGGGCAGTCAAGAGAGCGAAACCGAAAAGCCGAGGAGTGCCGGACGGCTGCCACACGCGGTCCACGGCTCCCAGCAGGACCGCCGCCGAGCGTGCGTCGCCGTAGGAGGAGAGAATCCAGGCGAGAGTCTCGCTGAGGGTTGCCTCTCCCAGGTGCTCGCCGATCGTTCTGGTGTGCTGGACGGCACGGCGAAGAAGCTGTTGGGTAATCTGCGGCTGCCCGGCTTCAGCATGGTGGACTGCGAGGGCCCACAGCAGGTAACACTGATGCCACGTGTTCCCTTGGGCCTCGGACATCGTCAGGGCCTGTTCGAGCAAGGTGAGAGAGCGGGTGCGCTCACCTTGGAGAACAGCGGAGAAGCCGAGTTGAGCGATGCACTGCTGCTGGGTCAGCATCGGCACGGACCAGTGCCCGGTTGCCAGAGAAGAGTTCGCATGCCGTGTCGCCGTTTCCGTGTCCCCGGCGACCAGTGCTGCCAAGCTCCGTAGTTGCAGAAACGCAGCGGTGAGTTCGGCCGGTGTGTCGGATTCGGCGGGCGCGTCGGCCAGGACCTGTTCGCTACGGTTGATCACATCGTGAGCGCTGTTGTGGTCTCCGTGGAGAAGCAGCAGAAACCCGGCCACCCATGCGGCTCGGCACCACGTGGTGGTGGTCTCGAAGGAGGGCGGTTGAGGGTGCCGTTGGAGGATCTGGCGCATCCACTGAGCTCCCTCACCTACATTGGCCGACGTCAGACAGTGCAGCCAGAAGCCGAGGGACGCGCGCAATACAGTTTCTGCACACTCGCCGGCCGGTGGCGGTGCCGTGACGATCTGCCGCAGGTTGAAATGCTCGGCGCGCAGACGACGCAACCACTCGGCCTGGTGAAAGGAGCCGTAAGCAGTTCCCGCTTGCGCGGCGAGTTCGAGGTACCAAGTGCGATGGCGGCGCAGAGCGAGCTGCGCCCGGCCGTTTTGTGTGAGGCGTTCCTGCCCGTACGCACGGACGGTCTCGAGCATGTGCAGGCGGGTGCGACCGTCTGTCTCGATGCTGGTGAGGAGTGACTTGTCCACGAGCCCGGACAGCGCTTCGAAAACATCATCGGTTGCGTCGGCATCAGGGTCTTCACCTGCTGTATATCCTCCGCAGAGTTGCTCAGCATCGGTGAGCAGCACACCGCCGAAACACAGCGACAGTTGCTGCCAGGCCGTTCGCTCGGCCTCGGTGCACAACTCGTAGCTCCAGTCGAAGAGTGCGCGCAGCGCCAGGTGGCGAGGGTGCGCTGTGCGGTCGCCCGCAGCGGGACCGAGCAGGCGGAACCTTTGGTCGAGTCGCTCAAGGAGCTCGTCGAGGGACAGGGTGCGCAGCCGTCGTGCAGCGAGCTCCAGGGCGAGGGGCAGGCCGTCCAGTCTCTGGCATACCCGAGCGACGGTGTGCGGGTCTGCCTCGCGGGCCCGGAACCCGGAGGCGGCAGCCTCTGCACGGTCCATGAAGAGGGTCATGGCGGGAGAGGCCAGAGAACACTCGTCCGTGGCACCTGTCTCGTGCACGTTTCCGTCCAGCAAGGTGGGCAGACTCAACGGTCGTACTTGGAGTACATGCTCGGCGCCGACATCGAGGGGCTGTCGACTGGTAGCGAGGATGCGCAACTCCGGCAAGCGCGTGAGCAAGTCACGGACCGTGCGAACGCATCCGTCCAGCACATGTTCACAATTGTCGAGCAGCAGGAGGACATTGCGGCCCCGCAGTGCTCCGACAAGTGCTGATATAGTCTCCTGCCTCGCCCCGGCAACCACGCCGAAGGCAGAGGCAACCGCCTCGGTGACGGCGCCGTCGCTGCTGAGATCGGCCAGCTCCGCACAGTACGTACCGTCCGCAAACCGCTCTGCCACCTCCTGGACGATTCGCCCGGCCAACCGAGTCTTACCCACTCCGCCGGTCCCGACCAGCGTGACCAGTCGGCATCGCTCCAGCAGGCGACCGCCGGCCGCAAGTTCACGTGAACGGCCCACGAAACTGGTGGTTTCACCATGGCCGAAGCCAAACGGGGTGTCGCGGGCTGGGTTCTCCTGCGTCGCCGACCTGTATACGGCACGTCGTACCTGCTCCCAGCGTTCGTCCCACGAGTGGGGATCCTCGCCGCAGGCGCGGACGTACGCGTGGAGTACCTCTCGGCTGGGCAGCCGCTGCCCGGCGGCTGCCTGCGACAGGGTACTGGGCGAGAAATGGGCCAAGTCGGCCATCGCTGAGTAGGTGAGTCCAGCTCTCTCGCGAAGTGAGCGCAGTCCCAGCGCGAGGCGTTCCAGCGGACCCGCCTCTGGATCGAGCGGCTGCTCTCGACGCCCCGGCCTGCCTGCCAACTCCGTCCACCTCTCCGGACATGCAGATTGATTGGTTGATTATGGCTGCTCATGCAGAGTGGCGAACAATCCGTGCCGTCTCCGATGCTCAAGGAAATCGGAACGGTGGTATCCAGGAGGTTGTAGTGATGGGCGTCGAAATTGCGGTCGGATACGTGTTCGCCTGGTTGGTGGCCAAGGGGCGCCGGGTGGCAGGTCGTGCTGATGCGGAGATCGACCGCGGCCTGGACTCCGGAATGGACCGACTGCACGACTTGGTCAGCCGCAAGCTCGGGCAAGACTCTGCGTTGGAACGTGCCCGTGAGGAGGCGGAGACTGGACAGACCGAGATCTCGGAGCGGACGCGACGGCGGCTGGTGGATTCGCTGACGGACGCGGCTGAGCGGGATGAGGCCTTTGCCGAGGCCTTGGAGAAGGTGATTGCGGATCTTGAGGCGGAAGCAGGCTCCGGCTCCGGGAGCGTATCCGCAACGAGTGGCGGTCTGGCCGTCGGAGGGAAAGTGGACGTCCGAGCTGAGGGCGGTTCGGTGGCCGCGCTGAGGATGGGGAATGTGACGCTCGGGTCGTCCCCAAACCCTCGTCAGCCGGGTTCGAACAAGGGCTGACCGTGCCCGGCGCTCCTGCAGACCATGACTCCGTACCGCATGCCCCTGCAGGCAACACAGCCATTACTGCCAATCGCGGCAGCATCGCTGCTGGCAGCATTGGGCAGCTCACTCACATCCGAAACAAGAAGACTATCAGCTTTTGGGGGATCGCAGCTGCGGTCCTGCTTGCCGGTGGTGGTGCCACGTACGGGATCATCGAAGCCAACTCGGCGTCCAGCGTCGGTGCGGCCGACGGCGAAGCCGGTGTGCGCGACACGTGGCAGGCGACGGCTACGGCCGTCCAACTGCGCAGTGGCGAGACCGTCTGCGCGCTGATGACCCCGGAGTTCCGTAAAGGGCTGGAAGACAGGGCGTCAGGGACGTGCGCCCAGTCGGTCGGTGAGGTGTTCGGCAGTACCGACGCCTCCACCCTTGAAGAAGTCCGCTCCAACCGCCTTGAGGAGGTAGTGGTCAAGGGGCAGTGGGCCGAGGTAGTCGAGTCGGTACCGGGAACGTCAGAGCCCAGCTATCGATACATGGAGCGGCTCAGCGACCGATGGCGCTGGTCGCAGCACTTCTTGTACGCCGAGTTCCATCCGGACAATTGCCCTGAGATCAATCAATACAACTGGTATGAGCAAGCTACCGAAGGGGATCAGAAGTGTTTTCGGGATTCGGTCTTCGGTTCCGATGCTTCCGGACCATGACTGACCCCCACGCCGCGCCCCGCGTCGGTCGGATCCGGCGCGGGGCGTGAAAGTCGGATCTGGGCAGCGCAGGAGCTGAGGTCGCTCCACGCGGTGGGGGAGAGGGGCGAGTTCGGGGCTCCGCTGGTCCTTGGAGTCCCGGACGTGATCGCCTGTGTGCCGTTCGCCACCTCGATGCAGGCGCCACCCTCGGAACCGCTGTAGCTGCTCTTGAACCAAGCCCGCTTTTTGGTGCTGCTCATAGCGCTCCTCGCAGTCGGATGAGTAACTTACGAGCTGGAAGCGGCAGTTTGCAGGCCCACGGGACGTCCCAGAGGCGTCGCCACCTCCCTTCCCACCTTGCATTGATGCAGGTCATCAGGGGAGTGACGACGCCTTTCCTGAAGGATCTCAGATATCCCGGAAAATCTCGATCTGCGCCCCGATCGAGTTCAGCCGCTCCGCGAGATCCTCGTACCCCCGGTTGATGACGTACACGTTGCGCAGCACCGACGTGCCCTCCGCCGCCATCATCGCCAGCAGGACGACCACGGCGGGGCGCAGGGCCGGCGGGCACATCATCTCGGCGGCGCGCCAGCGGGTGGGGCCCTCGACCAGGACGCGGTGGGGGTCCAGGAGCTGGAGGCGGCCGCCGAGGCGGTTGAGGTCGGTGAGGTAGATGGCGCGGTTGTCGTAGACCCAGTCGTGGATGAGGGTCTGGCCCTGGGCGGAGGCGGCGATGGCCGCGAAGAAGGGGACGTTGTCGATGTTCAGGCCCGGGAAGGGCATCGGGTGGATCTTGTCGATCGGCGCCTCCAGCTTCGACGGCCGGACGGTCAGGTCCACCAGGCGGGTGCGGCCGTTGTCCGCGAAGTACTCCGGCGTGCGGTCGTGGTCGAGGCCCATCTCCTCCAGGACCGCCAGCTCGATCTCCAGGAACTCGATGGGGACCCGGCGGACCGTCAGCTCCGACTCGGTGACCACGGCGGCGGCGAGCAGGCTCATCGCCTCGACCGGGTCCTCGGAGGGGGAGTAGTCCACGTCGGCGTCGATGACCGGCATGCCGTGGACGGTGAGGGTGGTGGTGCCGATGCCTTCGACGCGGACGCCCAGGGCTTCGAGGAAGAAGCAGAGGTCCTGGACCATGTAGTTGGAGGAGGCGTTGCGGATGACGGTGACGCCGTCGTGGCGGGCGGCGGCCAGGAGGGCGTTCTCCGTCACCGTGTCGCCGCGCTCGGTCAGGACGATGGGGCGGTCCGGGCGCACCGTGCGGTCGACCACCGCGTGGTAGTGGCCCTCGGTCGCGGCGACGTCCAGGCCGAAGCGGCGCAGCGCGATCATGTGCGGCTCGATGGTGCGGGTGCCGAGGTCGCAGCCGCCGGCGTAGGGCAGCCGGAAGCGGTCCATGCGGTGCAGCAGCGGGCCGAGGAACATGATGATGGAGCGGGTGCGGACGGCGGCCTCGGCGTCGATGGCCTCCATGTCCAGCTCGGACGGCGGCACGATCTCCAGGTCGGTGCCGTCGTTGATCCAGCGGGTGCGGACGCCGATGGAGTTCAGCACCTCCAGGAGGCGGTAGACCTCCTCGATGCGGGCGACCCGGCGCAGCACCGTGCGCCCCTTGTTGAGGAGCGAGGCGCACAGCAGCGCCACGCAGGCGTTCTTGCTGGTCTTGACGTCGATGGCACCGGAGAGGCGCCGGCCGCCGACCACACGCAGGTGCATCGGGCCCGAGTAGCCGAGGGAGACGATTTCGCTGTCCAGCGCTTCGCCGATACGGGCGATCATCTCAAGGCTGATGTTCTGGTTGCCGCGCTCGATGCGGTTGACGGCGCTCTGACTGGTGTTGAGCGCCTCCGCAAGCTGTGACTGGGTCCAGCCGCGGTGCTGCCGGGCGTCACGGATGAGCTTGCCGATGCGTACGAGGTAGTCGTCTGCCATGAGGTTGAGGCTATCTCAGATATGAGATGGCGCCTCTCGGGGGGTCCGTTCGAGTGACGGGGCATCAAGGGGGTCAACGACCGCCTCGGCGGCGCCTGCTGGTTGTCGTGCGGCGCCATCCGAAAGGTCCGGGCAAATCCATCGATGTCGTATGACGTCCGGTGCTGCTGTGTGTGTGACGCGGGCCGTTCCTGCTGCCGGTCGTGACGGACCACGAGCGTTTGTTGATGTTCAGCCGCACTCCGGGGAGGATCCGGAAGCTCTTGCGGAACGTGAGCGGCATCGTGCCTCCTTCCGAGTCGTGCCGGGCGCGAGCGCCCGGCACAAGTCGGATACCCCCGTCCGGCGTACTGATGGCCGCACGGGTCACCCGGGATGGGGTGCACGCCACACCGTGCCCGGACATGACCAGTCCGCCCCCATGTACTAGAGTTATCTCGACATCGAGATATCTGCCGAGGCGCACCGGAGCCGCACGCCGCTGCCGGTCTAACGGTAAGGGTTACCTAACTTAGCCTTCCTTAGCGGATTGGCCAGGGCGACGTGGCGGCAGGATGCGGTGGTACGCGCACATAAATGAAGGAGACTGTCGTGTCGGCGAACAGCTTCGACGCCCGCAGCACACTGCAGGTGGGCGACGAGTCGTACGAGATCTTCCGGCTGGACAAGGTCGAGGGCTCCGCGCGCCTTCCCTACAGCCTGAAGGTGCTGCTGGAGAACCTGCTCCGCACCGAGGACGGCGCGAACATCACCGCCGACCACATCCGCGCCCTCGGCGGCTGGGACTCGCAGGCCCAGCCGTCGCAGGAGATCCAGTTCACGCCGGCCCGCGTGATCATGCAGGACTTCACCGGCGTGCCCTGTGTCGTCGACCTCGCCACCATGCGCGAGGCCGTCAAGGAGCTCGGCGGCGACGCGAACAAGATCAACCCGCTCTCTCCGGCCGAGATGGTCATCGACCACTCCGTCATCGCCGACAAGTTCGGCACCAACGACGCCTTCAAGCAGAACGTCGACCTGGAGTACGGCCGCAACCGCGAGCGCTACCAGTTCCTGCGCTGGGGCCAGACCGCCTTCGACGACTTCAAGGTCGTCCCGCCCGGCACCGGCATCGTCCACCAGGTGAACATCGAGCACCTGGCCCGCGTCGTCATGACCCGTGACGGCAAGGCCTACCCCGACACCCTGGTCGGCACCGACTCGCACACCACCATGGTCAACGGCCTCGGCGTCCTCGGCTGGGGCGTCGGCGGCATCGAGGCCGAGGCCGCGATGCTCGGCCAGCCGGTCTCCATGCTGATCCCGCGCGTCGTCGGCTTCAAGCTGACCGGCGAGCTGACCCCCGGCACGACCGCCACCGACCTCGTGCTGACCATCACCGAGATGCTCCGCAAGCACGGCGTCGTCGGCAAGTTCGTCGAGTTCTACGGCGAGGGTGTGGCGGCCACGAGCCTCGCCAACCGCGCCACCATCGGCAACATGTCGCCGGAGTTCGGCTCCACCGCCGCCATCTTCCCGATCGACGGCGAGACGCTGAACTACATGCGCCTGACCGGCCGCTCCGAGCAGCAGGTCGCGCTGGTCGAGGCGTACGCCAAGGAGCAGGGCCTCTGGCTGGACCCGAAGGCCGAGCCGGACTTCTCCGAGAAGCTGGAACTCGACCTCGCCACGGTCGTGCCCTCCATCGCCGGCCCGAAGCGCCCGCAGGACCGCATCGTCCTCGCGAACGCCGCCCAGCAGTTCAAGCAGGACGTCCTCAACTACGTGGACGTGGTGGACGAGGCGGGCAAGGAGTCCTTCCCGGCCTCCGACTCCCCGGCCGTCGCCCCGAACGGCGCCCCGTCCAACCCGGTCCCGGTCACCGCCCCCGACGGCACCACCTACGAGCTGGACCACGGTGCGGTGACGGTCGCGGCCATCACCTCCTGCACCAACACCTCCAACCCGTACGTCATGGTCGCCGCCGCCCTGGTGGCCAAGAAGGCGGTCGAGAAGGGCCTGACCCGCAAGCCGTGGGTCAAGACCACCCTCGCCCCGGGCTCCAAGGTCGTCACCGACTACTTCGAGAAGGCGGGCCTGACCCCCTACCTCGACAAGGTCGGCTTCAACCTCGTCGGCTACGGCTGCACCACCTGCATCGGCAACTCCGGCCCGCTGCCGGACGAGGTCTCCAAGGCCGTCAACGACCACGACCTCGCCGTCACCTCGGTGCTCTCCGGCAACCGCAACTTCGAGGGCCGGATCAACCCCGACGTCAAGATGAACTACCTGGCGTCCCCCCCGCTGGTCGTCGCCTACGCGCTCGCGGGCTCCATGAAGGTGGACATCACCAAGGAGGCCCTGGGCACCGACCAGGACGGCAACCCGGTCTTCCTGAAGGACATCTGGCCCTCCGAGGCCGAGGTCAACGACGTCGTCGCCAACGCCATCGGCGAGGACATGTTCTCCAAGTCCTACAGCGACGTCTTCGCCGGCGACGCCCAGTGGCAGGCGCTGCCGATCCCGACCGGCGACACCTTCGAGTGGGACGGCGAGTCCACCTACGTCCGCAAGCCCCCGTACTTCGAGGGCATGGGCATGGAGCCGGCCCCGGTCGAGGACATCTCCGGTGCCCGCGTGCTCGCCAAGCTGGGCGACTCGGTGACGACCGACCACATCTCGCCCGCCGGCGCCATCAAGGCCGACACCCCGGCCGGCAAGTACCTCACGGAGCACGGCGTCGAGCGCCGCGACTTCAACAGCTACGGCTCGCGCCGCGGCAACCACGAGATCATGATCCGCGGCACGTTCGCCAACATCCGCCTGCGCAACCAGATCGCGCCGGGCACCGAGGGCGGCTACACCCGCGACTTCACCCAGGCCGACGGTCCGGTGTCGTTCATCTACGACGCCTCCCGCAACTACATCGAGCAGAACATCCCGCTCGTCGTCCTGGCCGGCAAGGAGTACGGCTCCGGCTCGTCCCGCGACTGGGCCGCCAAGGGCACCGCGCTCCTCGGCGTCAAGGCCGTCGTCGCCGAGTCCTACGAGCGCATCCACCGCTCGAACCTCATCGGCATGGGCGTCCTGCCGCTCCAGTTCCCGGAGGGCCAGTCGGCGTCCTCCCTCGGCCTGACCGGCGAGGAGTCCTTCTCCATCGCCGGCGTCACCGAGCTGAACGACGGCACCACCCCGCGCACGGTGAAGGTCACCACCGACACCGGTGTGGAGTTCGACGCGGTCGTCCGCATCGACACCCCCGGTGAGGCGGACTACTACCGCAACGGCGGCATCCTGCAGTACGTGCTGCGCAGCCTGATCCGCAAGTAGGCGGCACCGCACCGCGGTCGAGGGCCGCATCCCCGGTGACGGGGGTGCGGCCCTCGCCGTGTCACGTGCCGGGGCCGGGATGCCGGGTCAGGCGATCGCCGCGCCGGTGCCGCGGGCCGCGTCGATGTAGTCGGCGCGGCCGGAGCCGTCGTAGAGCGTGATGTCCACGTAGGCGCCGTCCGGGATGTTCAGGTCCTTCACCGTCAGGTCCACGGTGTCCGAGGTGCCGGGTGCCGAGAAGGTGCCCACGTTGTGGTACGAACCGCCGGACGAGTAGCCGACGGCCACGTAGAAGGTGTCGCCGTCGTTCTTGGTGTCGTAGATCCAGAGCTTCTCGTCGTTCGGGTGGAACTCGACCTTGCCCACGAACCAGCCCGCGTCGTTCAGTTCCATCTTGACGGCCAGCCCGCCCGCGTCGCGGGCGAAGTAGGTGCCGTCGAACGGGTCGGTGAGCGTGCCGCCGCTGCACGGGCAGCCGTCGGTGTCGCGGTAGTACGTGGAGACGCTGGGGTCGGGGCTGTACGCCTGGGCCGGGGCGGCCGTCGCGAACAGGGCCCCCGCGGCCAGCAGCGCGCCCGTGACCAGTCCCGTGAACCGTCTGCCGATGTCCGTCCGCACGTGTTCCCCCTCAGATAGACGCGCGATGCGCCGTCCGGCGGCCGCCGGAGGCCCGCGCCATTCTGGTGCATCGGTCACGCACGGGGAATGGGTCCTCACACGGGAGAGGCGGGTTCAGGCCACGCCCGAAGGCCCCGGCCCGAACCCGCCACTCCACTCTGCTCCGACGGGATCCGCCTACGCCAGCAGCTCCACCTCCGCCAGCGTGTGCTCACCGTCGAGCACCAGGCGGTACTTCTGGTACGTCCCCGGCGACTTCACCGAGAACGCCCGGGTCTGCCGGTCCCAGGCGAAGGATTCGCCCGAGCGCTCGTCCAGCGTCCGCCATGCCGTGCCGTCGGCCGAACCCTGGAGCTTCCAGCCCGCCGGGGCCTTCGCGCCGTCCGCCGGCGACGTCAGCGTGTACTGGACGGCCTTGGCGCCCTCGCCGGACACCGGCAGCTCCACCAACGTCACGGCCGCCTCGGTCGCCGACGTGTTGTCGAAGAGGGCACCCTCGCCCTCGGTCACGTCGGCGCGCGGGGTGGGCACCTCGTCGTCCTTGGTGATCGACACCGGAGCGGCGTTCTCGCCGGTGCCCCAGGACGACGGCCGCGGGCCCATGTCGAACTCCAGGACACCGCCCCTGGCGATCAGGTCGTGGGGGAGCGCGGTGGAGTTCCAGCGCTTGCCGTTGACCTTCAGGCCCTGCACGTAGATGTTCCGGTTGCTGTTCTTCGGCGCCTTGACGACCAGCTCGCGGCCGTTCTCCAGGTGCACGGTCGCCTTCTTGAACAGCGGGGAGCCGATGGCGTACTCGCCGCTGCCCATCACCAGCGGGTAGAAGCCGAGCGCGGAGAAGAGGAACCAGGCCGACTGCTCGCCGTTGTCCTCGTCGCCGTGGTAGCCCTGCCCGATGTCGCTGCCGGTGTAGAGGCGGGAGAGCACCTCGCGGACGTTCTTCTGCGTCTTGTACGGCTGCCCGGCCGCGTCGTACATGTACAGGGCGTGGTGCGCGACCTGGTTGGAGTGCCCGTACATGCCCATCCGGACGTCCCGCGCCTCGGTCATCTCGTGGATGACACCGCCGTAGGAGCCGACGAACTCCGGGGAGGCCGTCTCGGGCGTGGACAGGTACTCGTCGAGCTTGTCGGCCAGGCCCTCGCGGCCGCCGTACAGGTTGGCGAGGCCGCGGCTGTCCTGCGGGGCGGTGAAGGCGTAGCCCCAGCCGTTGGTCTCCGTGTAGTCGTAGCCCCACACACGCGGGTCGTACTTCTCGGAGTCCACGCGCCAGTTACCCGCGAGGTCCTTGCCCTGGAAGAAGCCGGCCTTCGCGTCGAACATGTTGACGTAGTCCTGGGCGCGGTTGAGGAAGTACGCCGACTCCTCCTTGTACCGCTTCTCGCCCGTCTGTGCGTATAGCTTCTCGGCCATCTTCGCGATGCCGTAGTCGTTGAGGTAGCCCTCCAGCGCCCACGACATGCCCTCGTGCGTCTCGGTGCTGGTGTAACCGAGGAACGGCGAGGTCTCCATGCCCTTGCGGCCCACGCCCGAGGACGGGGGCACGACGGTGGCGTTCTTGACGGCCGCGTCGTACGCCGCCTTCGCGTCGAAGTCGACGCCCTTGACGTAGGCGTCGGCGAACGCCACGTCCGAGGAGGTGCCGGTCATCAGGTCCGCGTAGCCCGGCGAGGACCAGCGGGAGGTCCAGCCGCCGTCCTTGTAGTGCTGCACGAAGCCGTCGACCAGCTCACCGGCCTTGGACGGGGTCAGGAAGGAGTACGCGGGCCAGGTGGTCCGGTACGTGTCCCAGAAGCCGTTGTTGACGTAGACCTTGCCGTCCACGATCTTGGCGCCGGTCTCCGTCGGGGTGTCCTCCTTGACCGCCTTGGAGAACGGGGAGGCGTACTTGTACGTGCCGTCGACCTTCTCGTGGCCCGCGTTCGGGTACAGGTACAGCCGGTAGAGGCTGGAGTACAGGGTGGTCAGCTGGTCCTGCGTGGCGCCCTCGACCTCGACCTTGCCGAGGATGCGGTCCCACTGCTTGCGGGCGTCGCGCTTGACCTTGTCGAAGGAGGCGCGCTTCGGGATCTCCTGGCGCAAGTTGTCCTTCGCCTGGTCGACGCTGATCAGCGAGGTCGCGATGCGCAGCGTCACGGTGCGGTCCTTGCCCGCGTCGAAGCGCAGGTGGCCCTTGACGCCGCTGGAGTCGCCGCCGGTGACCTTGGAGTCGAACTCGCCGTAGACGAAGAGGCGGGTGGCGCCCGTGGAGAGCCCGGACTTGACGTCCGAGTAGCCGTGGAAGGTGCCGTTCTCCTCGTCCAGGGTCAGGCCGGCCTGGTCCTCGACGTTGTCGAAGATCACGCTCGCGTCGTCACCCGGGTAGGTGAAGCGCATCATCGCCGCGTGGTCGGTCGGCGCCATCTCGGCCTTCAGGCCGTTCTCGAAGCGCACGCCGTAGTAGTACGGCCTGGCCGTCTCGTTCTCGTGCCGGAAGGCCAGCTCGCGCTGCTCCCGGCCGGTGTCCGGGGTGCCGGCGGCGGCGGACGGCATCACCTGGAAGGTCTGCCGGTCGCCCATCCAGGGGCTCGGCTCGTGGCTCGCGCTGAACGCCTGGAGGGTGGGCAGGTTGTCCGCGTTGTTGCCGCGCGCGTAGTCGTACAGCCAGCTCAGCGACCCGGCGTTGGTCACCGGGACCCAGAAGTTGAAGCCGTGCGGCACGGCGGTCGCCGGGATGTTGTTGCCCCGCGAGAAGCTGCCGCTGGAGTTGGTGCCGCGGGTGGTGAGCGCGTAGTCGGACAGGTGGGCCTTGGGCCGCTCGGGCTTCGCTCGCTCGATCTCCACGTCGTCCAGCCAGCCCCGGAACTTCGCCGGGCCCTTGGGGGAGTCGTACGCCACCAGGATCCGGTCGACGGTCTTGCCGGCCGCGACCGACCCGATCCCGGACTTCACGCTGTTCCACTGGTTGACGTAGAGGATCTTGGCGTCGCCCTGACCGCGCGGCGTCAGCGGGAACCCGTGCTGGTCGGTGGCCTTGAGGTCGCTCAGGTAGGTGCCGTCGGTGAAGGCGAGGTCGACGGAGACGTTCGTGGCGTCGTAGTCGAGGTCGCCGTCCGCCATCGACGGGAAGATCTTGTAGCTGAGCTCGGTGCGGCGCTCGACCCTCACATTGACGTCGAAGACCTTGTTGTACGAGTACGCCCGGCCGTCCGCGGTGTGCCGGCCCGCGTACTTGAGGGCGCGCGTGCCGGTGAAGCCGGCGCCCGCCTTCGCCGTCGGCGAGCCGGTCGGGCCGCGGTCCACGTGGGAGAGCATGTCCTCGGGGACGGGCGTCTCGGTGTCGGCGGTGGCCAGCTGCACGTCCGCGAGCTGGAGGATGTCCCCGCCGTTGTTCTTGGTGATCTCCAGTCGGAAGTGCCGGTACTCGGCCGGTCCGTCCAGTTCGTAGGTCTTCGTCTCGAAGCGCTCGCCGAAGGATTCGCCCGAGCGGCTGTCCAGGGTCTGCCAGGTCTCGCCGTCCGCCGACCCCTTGAGCGTCCAGTCGGCGGGATCGCGCTCGTCGTGGTCGTTGGCCGAGGTGAGGGCGTACTTGGCGATCTTCGCCGGCTCGTCCAGGTCGAACTCGACCCAGCCGGTCCTCTCGAACGCCAGCCACTTGGTGGTGGGCTCACCGTCGACGAGGTTCTCCTTCACCTCCCCGCCGCCCGTGTTCTCGGCGCTCGCGCGCACCTCGGTGACGCGGTCGGTGACGTTGCCCGGTATGCCGGTGCGGTAGCCGCCGTCCACGCCCGAGGAGCGCTTCTTCCCGCCCGGCCCCGTGTCCACCGTGTCGAGCCAGTCTGGAACCGGGTCGTCCGCCTCGAACGAGGACGCGAACTCCCGGTCGGTCTTCGCGGGCGCGGCGGGCAGTGCGACCGCCGCCCCCTGTGAACCCACCGCCACGGCGAAGGCGGTCGTCAACACGACCGCCGGACCCCATCTGTGCCGAACTCTGTACCGCATGCCCGGACCACCCTCCCAGCGCCTGGGGACAACGTTGTCAATTCATCTGCGCAAGGACCAGTAGGGGTCAAGTGGCAAGTGATGTCAAGGGTGTTGGATGGGGCGTTCGGGGCTTATGCCGGGGATTCTTCCGGCAAGTGGCACACACCCCACTCATATTTCCGGGAGGTCTCAACTCGGAAAAGACGTACCGCCAACCTTGCATTCGATCTTGCTCAGCTGGCGTGAAGTGGACTATACCTGTCGGCATTCCGGGGCATCTTCACCGCACCCGACCTTGTACGGCCGCATTTCCTGCACGACCCAGCTTGACCCGAACGCGGTGCCGGGGAGGATCCGGTTCACCGCCTGAGTCCTGGAGAAGGCGAGGACTTGAGCATGGGATCCACCACCGGCGTAGGCCATCGCGATCTGATCAGGCGGAGCGCGACCGCTGCTCCGGCCCCGGCGACTGTTGTGCCGGCATCGCTCAGCTGATCATCGGCGTCGCACCGCGGCTCCGAGACGACGGCGACAACGCCCCACGTGCGGCCGGCGCAGGACCGGTCCGGCCCCGACGGGCGCACACGCAGCACACTCGTACAGATCCATTCGATCAGTGAGGATGCAGAGATGACCATTCGTGCCGGCTCTCTTGACAGGCGGACGCTCCTGCGGGGGGCCATCGCCACCGCGGCGATGGGTTCGTTCGCGGTCGCGTGCAGCTCTCCCTCCAGCGAGGACGGCGGCGGCGACGGCGGCCCGAAGGGCGAGAAGAGCGCCAACAACCCGTTCGGTGTCGCCGCGAACTCCACGGTCGAAGCGGCCATCTTCGACGGCGGCTACGGCACCGACTACGTCGACTACACCAACCAGGTGCTCGGCAGCCAGGTCAAGGGCCTCAAGGTCCAGGTCAAGCCGGTCGTCGACATCGCCCCCCAGCTCCAGCCCCGCTTCGTCGGCGGCAACCCGCCGGACCTCATCGACAACTCCGGTGAGGATCAGATCGGCTTCCTCGGCATCCTCGACCAGTTGGAGGAGCTCGACGACCTCTTCGAGGCCAACACCTACGAAGGCAAGAAGATCGCCGACATCGTCTACCCCGGTGTCAAGGCGCCCGGCACGTTCAAGGACAAGTTCGTCGCGCTCAACTACGTGATGACCGTGTACGGCGTCTGGTACTCGAAGACGCTCTTCGAGGAGAACGGCTGGACCCCGCCGAAGACCTGGGACGAGGCGCTCGACCTCGGCCAGCAGGCGAAGAAGAAGGGCAAGTACCTCTTCGTCCACGGCAAGGAGGCGGCGACCTACTACCGCACGCTCCTGATCGACTCGGCGATCAAGGAGGGCGGCGACGAGGTCCGGCTCGGCCTGGAGAACCTGGAGAAGGGCTGCTGGTCGCACCCGGCCATCCAGGGTGTCATCAAGGTCATGGAGACCATGGTCAAGCAGAAGATGTTCGTCCCCGGTGGCTCCGGCACCCAGTTCCAGAAGGCGCAGGCGATCTGGAGCAACGACCAGAAGGCGCTGCTCTACCCGTCCGGTGGCTGGATCGAGAACGAGATGAAGAAGGCCACCAAGGCGGACTTCCAGATGACCGGAATCCCGTCGATGACGCTCACCGACAAGCCGGCGCTGCCCTACGAGTCGCTCCGCGCGGCCGCCGGCGAGCCGTTCATCGTGCCCAAGCAGGGCAAGAACCCGGCCGGCGGCAAGGAAGTGCTGCGGGCGATGCTGTCGGAGAAGGCGGCCGCCAACTTCTCCAAGACGAAGCTGGCCCCGACGATCGTCAAGGGCACCGTGCCCGCCGACGGTTACGGATCGACGGCCCTCGTCTCGCAGACGACGATGCTGGAGGCCGCGGGCACCAACATCTTCAACTACATGTTCGTCGAGACCTACGGGATGAACACCGACCAGCTGGTGCCGTGGAACTCGTTCCTCGCCGGTGACCTCGACGGCAAGGGGCTGACCTCGGCCCTGCAGAACATCTCCGACAAGGTCCGGGAAGACGATTCCGTCGAGAAGGTCAAGGTCAGCTAGCACCGCGATGAAAGACACGATCCCCACTGCCGAAACTGCGAGCCGCCGGCCCGAGCCGGCCGCTCGCGGCGGGCGGCCACGGCGCCGCAAGCTCACGTTCGACCGGGTGACGTTCTTCCTCGCGTTCCTCGGTGTCCCGCTGGCCATCTTCGTGATCTTCGTTCTGATCCCGTTCGGCCAGGCGATCTTCTGGGGGATGACCGACTGGCGCGGCTTCAGCCCGGACTACAACTTCGTCGGCTTCGACAACTTCACGAAGATGTTCCAGGACGACATCTTCCTGAAGGCGTTGCGCAACGTCGCCCTCCTCGCGGCCTTCGTGCCGCTGGTGACCTTGACGCTCGCCCTCGGGGTCGCCGTGGCCGTCACCCTGGGCGGGCCCAGCAAGGGCCCCGTCCGAGGGATCCGGGGAGCGTCGTTCTACCGGATCATCTCCTTCTTCCCCTACGTCGTGCCGGCGATCATCGTCGGTCTGATCTGGGCGCAGATGTACGACCCGAACGCCGGCCTGCTCAACGGCGTTCTCACCGGCCTCGGCCTCGACCAGTTCGACACGTTCGCGTGGCTGGGCGAGAAGACGACCGCGATGCCGTCCGTGATGTTCGTCATCGTCTGGGGGCTCGTCGGGTTCTACGCGGTGCTCTTCATCGCCGCGATCAAGGGCGTTCCCGCGGAGCTGTACGAGGCGGCGAGGATCGACGGGGCCGGCCGGTTCCGCACCACGCTCTCGGTCACCTTGCCGGCGATCCGGGACAGCGTGCAGACGGCGTACATCTACCTGGGCATCGCCGCCCTCGACGCGTTCGTCTACGTCCAGGCGATGGTGCCGAACGGCGGCCCGGCCAACTCGACCCTGACGATCAGCCAGCGCCTGTTCAACGTCGCTTTCGCCAAGCAGCAGTTCGGCTACGCCACCGCGATGGGCGTCGTCCTCGCCGTCGTCACCCTGGTGTTCGCGGCGCTGGTGTTCCTCGTCAACCGCCTCACGGGCGGCGGCGAGGGCGAGAGCAAGAGGAAAGCACCTGGGTCCAGAGCTCGGCGTGCCGCAGCCAAGGGAGGGGCCCGGTGAGCGTCATCGCCGCCGACCGGAAGCCGGCCAGTGACCGGAAACCGGCGAGAGACCGGAAGCTGACGCGCGTCGCCGCGAGCAGCGACCGCAGATTCGCGGCGATCTCGCACGCCCTGCTGATCCTGTGGTCCGTGATCGTGATCGTGCCCATGCTGTGGGTGCTGATGTCGTCGTTCAAATCGACCGGCGAGATCCTTTCGTCGCCGTTCTCGCTGCCGGATCACTGGCGGTTCGAGAACTACGCGAACGCGTGGACCGACGCGAACATCGGGAAGTACTTCCTGAATTCCGTGATCGTCGTGGTCTCGGCACTGATCCTGGTGATGCTGCTCGGCGCGATGTGCGCCTACATTCTCGCCCGGTTCGAGTTCCCCGGCCGGCGGCTGATCTACTACGTGATGCTCGCCGGCCTGACTTTCCCGGTCTTCCTGGCGATCGTTCCGCTGTTCTTCCAGTTGCAGAACTTCGGGCTGCTGAACACGCGTCTCGGACTGATCCTCACCTATGTCGCGTTCGCGCTGCCGTTCACGATGTTCTTCCTCTATTCGTTCTTCCGGTCGCTGCCGCACGACGTGTACGAGGCCGCGCTGATCGACGGTGCCGGGGACTGGCGGGCGTTCTTCCAGGTGATGCTGCCGATGGCCCGCCCGGGCATGGCGGCGGTGGCGATCTTCAATTTCCTGGGCCTGTGGAACCAGTTCCTGCTGCCGGTGGCGCTCAACACCGACCAGGACATGTGGGTCCTCACCCAGGGCATGGCCGCCTACGCGTCCTCGCAGGTCTACGACATCGACTACGGCGCGCTGTTCGCGGCGATCGTGATCACGGTGGTGCCCGTACTGCTCGTGTACTGCGTCTTCCAGCGGCGGATCGCCGGTTCGGTGTCGCAGGGCACCTTCCGCTGACGCCCACCGCCGGTCCACCTGTCGTACACAGGGGTCCGGCCCCGGAGAGAACAGCTCTCCGGGGCCGGACCCCTGCGGTGTACCACCGGTAGTCGGCCGTGGACACGGTCTGGAACCGAGTGGACACGGCCTGGAACCGATTCCTGTCAAGGTCTTGACGCCACTGGGTGATTCATCGGAGCTTGGAGTTCATAACTTGTACAAGGTCCGGTCGCCCAAGGGTGACGCGGGCCAGGGATGAGGGTGAGAGTCAATGGAGACTCCGGGGTCGCAGTCGTCGCTGCACCGAGCTAACCTGGAGCGGGTCGTCCGAGCAGTACGTCTTGCGGGTTCGCTCACCCAGGCCGAGATCGCGAGGACGACGGGCCTGTCCGCGGCGACGGTCTCCAACATCGTTCGGGAGCTGAAGGACGGCGGCACGGTCGAGGTGACGCCCACCTCGGCGGGCGGCCGCCGGGCCCGCAGCGTCTCGCTGAGCGGGGACGCCGGCATCGTCATCGGCGTGGACTTCGGGCACACCCACCTGCGGGTCGCGGTGGGCAACCTCGCCCACCAGGTGCTCGCCGAGGAGTCCGAGCCGCTGGACGTCGACGCGTCCGCCGCACAGGGCTTCGACCGGGCGGAGCAGCTGGTCAGCCGGTTGATCGAGGCGACCGGCGTCGACCGCTCCAAGATCGCCGGAGTGGGCCTCGGCGTGCCCGGCCCGATCGACGTGGAGTCCGGGACCCTGGGCTCGACCGCCATCCTGCCCGGCTGGGGCGGCACCAAGCCCGCCGAGGAGCTGCGGGGGCGGCTCGGCGTGCCGGTGCACGTTGACAACGACGCCAACCTCGGGGCCCTGGGCGAGCTGGTCTGGGGCAGCGGGCGGGGCGTGCGGGACCTGGCCTACATCAAGGTCGCCAGTGGTGTCGGCGCCGGCCTGGTGATCAACGGCAAGATCTACCGCGGCCCCGGCGGCACGGCCGGCGAGATCGGGCACATCACCCTCGACGAGGCCGGCCCGGTCTGCCGCTGCGGCAACCGGGGCTGCCTGGAGACCTTCGCCTCCGCCCGCTACGTGCTCCCGCTGCTCCAGCCGAGCCACGGCACCGACCTCACGATGGAGGGCGTCGTGCGGCTCGCGCGGGACGGCGACCCGGGCTGTCGGCGGGTCATCGCCGACGTGGGCCGGCACATCGGCAGCGGTGTCGCCAACCTCTGCAACCTGCTCAACCCCAGCCGCGTCGTCCTCGGCGGCGACCTCGCGGAGGCCGGTGAGCTGGTGCTCGGGCCGATCCGGGAGTCCGTCGGCCGGTACGCGATCCCCAGCGCCGCGCGTCAACTCTCCGTCTTCTCCGGGGCACTCGGGGGCCGCGCCGAGGTGCTCGGCGCGCTCGCCCTGGCGCTCAGCGAGATGGGCGATTCGACCCTCTTGGACGGAACTGCGACCGGTGCTCTGCCGGTGGCCACCCCTGCCTTCACTTAGAGCACGGATGGCACCGTTGTCATCTCGTTAAGGATTTACTTCTTGACGTCGCACGTGCGGCCGAGTTGACTTCCAGCCACCTCGGCCGCAACGACGCGGCCTCGTCAGGGAGGTTTCTGAAGTGAACACGCGTATGCGTCGTGCCGCCGTTGCCGTTGCCACCACCGCGATGGCAGTCTCGCTCGCCGCCTGTGGCAGCGCCAAGGAGGCCGACGACAGCAAGGACTCGTCCGACTCGGCCGCCAAGAAGGGCGACGCCATCAAGGTCGGTCTGCTGCTTCCGGAGAACCAGACGGCGCGCTACGAGAAGTTCGACAAGCCCTTGATCGAGAAGAAGGTCAAGGAGCTCACGAACGGCAAGGGCGAGGTCGTCTACGCCAACGCCAAGCAGGACGCCACGCTGCAGGCGCAGCAGGTCGACACGATGATCACCAACAAGGTCGACGTGCTGATCGTGGACGCGGTGGACTCCAAGGCCATCGCCGGCTCCATCACCAAGGCCGAGCAGGCCGACATCCCGGTCGTCGCCTACGACCGCCTGGCCGAGGGCCCGATCGACGCCTACACCTCGTTCGACAACGTCACGGTCGGCAAGACCCAGGGCGAGGCCCTGCTGAAGGCGCTGGGCGACAAGGCCAAGGACGGCCAGATCGTCATGATGAACGGCTCCTCCACCGACCCGAACGCCGCCCAGTTCAAGGAGGGCGCCCACTCCGTCCTCGACGGCAAGGTGAACATCGGCCGCGAGTACGACACCAAGGAGTGGAAGCCGGAGAACGCCAACGCCAACATGCAGGCCGCGATCTCCGCGATCGGCAAGGACAAGATCATCGGCGTCTACTCCGCCAACGACGGCATGGCGGGCGGCATCATCACCGCCCTCAAGCGCGCGGGCATCGCCGACATCCCGGTCACCGGCCAGGACGCCGAACTCGCGGGCGTGCAGCGGATCATCACCGGCGAGCAGTACATGAGCGTCTACAAGTCCTACCCGCAGGAGGCCGCGGTCGCCGGTGAGATGGCCGTCGCCCTCGCCAAGGGCGAGTCGCTCGACTCCATCGCCACCAGCAAGGCCGACAGCGCCACCACCAAGGACATCCCGTCGGTGCTCGTCCCGGTCGTCTCGCTGACCAAGGACAACATCAAGGAGACCGTCATCAAGGAGGGCTTCTACACCCTCGACGAGATCTGCGCCGGCAACTACAAGGCCGCCTGCGACAAGATCGGCCTCAAGTAAGCAGTCCCGCTCCCCGTACCGCCTGAGCGCGTACGGGGCCGGCTGCCCCCGGTTTCCTCCGGTGCCCCGCACTCGACAGCCCCGCAAGCTACGCGGGGCGCCGGACGGAACAACCCCCCTCATACTTCTGCACAACCTCCCGCCGGGTCAGGCGGCGAAGGAGATGGTTCACGTGTCCGCTACGCCCGTGCTGGCGTTGCGCGGGGTCTCCAAGCGATTCGGTGCCGTCCAGGCGCTCACCGACGTAGAGCTTGAGGTCCACGCCGGTGAAGTGGTCGCCCTGGTGGGCGACAACGGCGCCGGAAAGTCCACGCTGGTCAAGACGATCGCCGGCGTGCACCCCATCGATGAAGGCGCCATCGAGTGGGACGGCAAGGCCGTCAGCATCAACAAGCCGCACGACGCCCAGAACCTGGGCATCGCGACCGTCTACCAGGACCTCGCGCTGTGCGACAACATCGACGTCGTCGGCAACCTCTACCTGGGCCGCGAGATCCGCAGGCGCGGTGTCCTGGACGAGGTCGAGATGGAGCGCCGCTCCCGCGAGCTGCTGGACACGCTGTCCATCCGCATCCCCAGCGTCCGCATCCCGATCGCCTCCCTCTCCGGCGGTCAGCGCCAGGTCGTGGCGATCGCCCGGTCCATGCTCGGCGAGCCCAAGCTGGTCATCCTCGACGAGCCCACCGCCGCGCTCGGCGTCGAGCAGACCGCGCAGGTCCTCGACCTCGTGGAGCGGCTGCGCGAGCGCGGTCACGCCGTCATCCTCATCAGCCACAACATGGCCGATGTCAAGGCGGTCGCCGACAAGGTCGCCGTCCTGCGCCTCGGGCGCAACAACGGCGTCTTCGAGGTCAAGTCGACCTCGCAGGAAGAGATCATCTCCGCCATCACGGGCGCCACGGAGAACGCCGTGACCCGTCGTGCGGCGCGCACCAATGGGGAGATCAAGAAGTGAGCATCGACAAGACCTCCACCCCCGCCGAGGACAAGACGCCGGAGAACCCCGCCGCGGCCTCCGGCGCGGCCACCGCGGTCGACCCGCGGCTGCTGGTGCGCGAGCAGGGATTCGCGGGATACCTCGGCGAGTTCAAGCGGAAGATGAAGGCGGGCGACCTCGGGTCCATCCCGGTCGTCGCCGGCCTGCTGATCATCTGGGCCATCTTCACCAGCCTGAACTCCAACTTCCTCACCGCCGGCAACTTCTCCAACATGTCGGTCACCATGGTCGGCACGGGCATGATCGCCATCGGCATCGTGTTCGTCCTGCTGCTCGGCGAGATCGACCTGTCGGTCGGCTCGGTCAGCGGTGTCGCGGGCGCCACCTTCGCCGTGCTGAACATCACGCACGGCATGAACGAGGTCCTGGCCCTGGTCCTGGCCATCCTCACCGGCACCGTGGCGGGCGCCATCCACGGCTTCTTCTTCGCCCGCATCGGTGTCCCCGCCTTCGCCGTGACACTGGCCGGCCTGCTGTTCTGGCAGGGCTTCATGCTGCAGATACTCGGCAGCAACGGCACCATCAACCTGAACAGCGACGGCATCGTCGTCAAGCTGACCAGCTACTACTTCAGCGACGTGGCCGCCGCCTACGGCCTGGCGATCGTCGTGACGGCGGGGTACTTCGTCTCCGCCTTCTTCGACAACCGCCGCCGCGCCGCCGCCGGGGTGCCGTCCCGGCCGCTGAACGAGGTCATCGTCCGCACGGTGCTGCTCGCCGTGCTGGCCTTCGCCGTGGCGATCGTCTTCAACCAGTACAAGGGCCTGCCGCTGGCCGTGGTGATCTTCCTGGCCTTCCTGCTGCTCACCGACTTCGTACTGCGCCGCACGTCCTACGGCCGCAAGGTCTTCGCGCTCGGCGGCAGCGTCGAGGCGTCCCGCCGCGCCGGCATCAACGTGGAGCTGGTCCGGATCTCGGTCTTCGCGATCGCCGGCACCTTCGCCGCGATCGGCGGCCTGTTCGTCGCGTCGAAGATCGCCTCCGCCAACCAGGGCGCGGGCACCGGCGAGTTCCTGATGAACGTCATCGCCGCGGCCGTGATCGGCGGCACGTCCCTCTTCGGCGGCCGCGGCCGCACCTGGGACGCGCTGCTCGGTGTGATGGTCATCGTCTCCATCCAGTACGGCCTCGCCCTGGAGGGCATCGCCTCGCCGGTCCAGTACATGATCACCGGTGGCGTGCTGCTGGCGACCGTCGTCATCGACGCGGTCACCCGCAAGACGCAGAAGACGGCCGGCCGCGCCTAGGCGCCCACCGCGCCCTCGCAGCCGACCCACCGCCCGCCCGGGCTGAGCCCCCGGGCGGGCGGTCCGTCGTCCGCCCGCCGCCCCGCACGCCGACCGGGACGGCGGGCGGACCACACCCCCGGACGCAGAAGTCGTAGAACCGGTTCCGGATGGGTAAGGCCGAACGCGTGACGTACGACGCACCGCCCGGACACGTTCCGCCGGAGCGGAACATTAGACTCGACGAGCCCGGCAACAGCTCTACTGCAAGGAGGCACGGGTGCCGCTGCTGACCCGCATCACGGGACCGCGCGATCTGGACCGGCTCAGCCTGGAAGAGCTGGGCCGGCTGGCAGAGGAGATCCGCACCTTCCTCGTCGACGCCGTCTCCAAGACCGGCGGCCACCTCGGCCCCAACCTCGGCGTGGTGGAGCTCACCCTCGCCCTGCACCGCCTCTTCGACTCGCCGAAGGACAAGGTGCTCTGGGACACCGGCCACCAGTCCTACGTGCACAAGCTGCTCACCGGACGCCAGGACTTCTCGAAGCTGAAGATGAAGGGCGGCCTGTCCGGCTACCCCTCGCAGGCGGAGTCCGAGCACGACGTCATCGAGAACAGCCACGCCTCCACCGTCCTCGGCTGGGCCGACGGCATCGCCAAGGCCAACCAGGTCCTGGAGCGCGACGACCACGTCGTCGCCGTCATCGGCGACGGCGCGCTCACCGGCGGCATGGCCTGGGAGGCGCTGAACAACATCGCCGCCGCCAAGGACCGCCCCCTCGTCATCGTCGTCAACGACAACGAGCGCTCCTACGCCCCCACCATCGGCGGCCTCGCCAACCACCTGGCGACCCTGCGCACCACCGACGGCTACGAGCGCTTCCTGGCCCGCACCAAGGAGGTCCTGGAGCGCACCCCGGTCGTCGGGCGCCCGCTCTACGACACCCTGCACGGCGCCAAGAAGGGCCTGAAGGACTTCATCGCCCCGCAGGGCATGTTCGAGGACCTCGGCCTGAAGTACGTCGGCCCGATCGACGGCCACGACCTCGAGGCCCTGGAGTCCGCCCTCACCCGCGCCAAGCGCTTCGGCGGCCCCGTCATCGTGCACTGCCTCACCGAGAAGGGCCGCGGCTACCAGCCCGCCCTGCAGGACGAGGCCGACCGCTTCCACGCCGTCGGCAAGATCCACCCCGACACCGGCCTGCCCATCTCCACCTCCGGCGCCGACTGGACCAGCGTCTTCGGCGACGAGATGCTGAAGCTCGGCCGGGAGCGCGAGGACGTCGTCGCCATCACCGCGGCCATGCTCCAGCCGGTCGGCCTCGACAAGTTCGCCAAGGCCTTCCCGGACCGCGTCTACGACGTCGGCATCGCCGAGCAGCACGGCGCGGTCTCCGCGGCCGGTCTCGCCCACGGCGGCGTCCACCCGGTCTTCGCCGTGTACGCCACCTTCCTCAACCGCGCCTTCGACCAGGTGCTGATGGACGTGGCCCTGCACAAGTGCGGCGTGACGTTCGTGCTGGACCGGGCCGGCGTCACCGGCACCGACGGCGCCTCCCACAACGGCATGTGGGACATGTCGATCCTCCAGGTCGTCCCCGGCCTCCGGCTCGCCGCCCCGCGCGACGCCGACCAGGTCCGCGCCCAGCTGCGCGAGGCCGTCGAGGTGGACGACGCGCCGACCGTGGTCCGCTTCTCCAAGGGCGCCGTCGGCCCCGCCGTGCCGGCCGTCGGCCGCGTCGGCGGCATGGACGTGCTGCGCGCCCCGGGCACCGACGACCCGGACGTCCTGCTGGTCTCCGTCGGCGCCCTCGCCCCGATGTGCCTGGAGGTGGCGGACCTGCTGAACAAGCAGGGCATCTCCACCACCGTCGTCGACCCGCGCTGGGTCAAGCCCGTCGACGAGGCCATGGCCCCGCTCGCCGAGCGCCACCGCGTCGTCGTCACCGTCGAGGACAACTCGCGCGTCGGCGGTGTCGGCTCCGCCGTCGCCCAGGCGCTGCGCGACGCGGGCGTGGACGTCCCGCTGCGCGACTTCGGCATCCCGCCGCGCTTCCTCGACCACGCCTCGCGCGCCGAGGTCCTCGCCGAGATCGGCCTCACCGCGCCGGACATCGCCCGTCAGGTCACCGGCCTGGTCGCCAAGCTCGACGGCCGCTACGAGCGCACGGGCGCCGACGTGGACTCGGTGGAGGCCGCGCGCGACTGACGCACGCGACCGAGGTACGGCCGGATGGGCAGGTACTCCACTCGTTGCAGTGGTGAAACCTGCCCATCCGTATGAATCCGCTCACGCCGGGGCATACGCAGTACGCCCCCCTCTCGATCATGTCGGGGACGACAAGCTCGGAGGTACCCGTGAGCAGCAGCAGTCTTTTCAGGACCAAGAAGATCGAGCAGTCCATCCGGGACACGGAGGAGCCCGAGCACGCGCTCAAGAAATCCCTGTCCGCCCTGGACCTGACGGTCTTCGGCGTCGGTGTCATCATCGGCACCGGCATCTTCGTACTGACCGGCACGGTCGCCAAGAACAACGCCGGGCCCGCCGTGGCCCTGGCCTTCGTCGTGGCCGGCGTGGTCTGCGCGCTCGCCGCGCTCTGCTACGCCGAGTTCGCCTCCACCGTGCCGGTGGCCGGTTCGGCGTACACCTTCTCCTACGCCTCGCTCGGCGAACTGCCCGCCTGGATCATCGGCTGGGACCTGGTCCTGGAATTCGCGCTCGGTACGGCGGTGGTGGCCGTCGGCTGGTCGGGCTACATCCGTTCGCTGATGGACAACGCGGGCTGGCAGATGCCCGAGGCGCTGGCCGGACGGGACGGCGCCGAGGGCTTCGGCTTCGACATCCTCGCCGCCGTCCTGGTGCTGGTCCTCACCGGCATCCTCGTCCTCGGCATGAAGCTCTCCGCGCGGGTCACCTCGCTCGTCGTCGCCATCAAGGTGACCGTCGTCCTCATCGTGATCATCGCGGGCGCCTTCTTCGTCAAGGGCTCCAACTACGACCCGTTCGTCCCCGAGTCGAAGCCGGTGGAAGCGGGCGGGGGACTCGACTCGCCCCTGATCCAGCTGATGTTCGGCTGGGCACCGGCCAACTTCGGCGTCATGGGCATCTTCACCGCCGCCTCGGTCGTCTTCTTCGCCTTCATCGGCTTCGACATCGTCGCCACGGCCGCCGAGGAGACCAAGAACCCGCAGCGGGACATGCCCCGGGGCATCCTCGGTTCGCTCTTCATCTGCACCGCGCTCTACGTCGCCGTCTCGATCGTCGTCACCGGCATGCAGCACTACAGCGAGCTGTCCATCGACGCCCCGCTCGCCGACGCGTTCAAGTCCACCGGGCACCCCTTCTTCGCGGGTGTGATCAGCTTCGGCGCCGCCGTCGGCCTGACCACCGTCTGCATGATCCTGCTGCTCGGCCAGACCCGGGTGTTCTTCGCGATGAGCCGCGACGGACTGCTGCCGCGCTTCTTCTCCCGCGTCCACCCGAAGTTCCGGACCCCGTACCGGCCGACCATCCTGCTCGGCGTGATCATCGCGATCGTCGCCGGCTTCACCAGCCTGAGCGAGCTGGCGGAACTGGTGAACATCGGCACCCTGTTCGCGTTCGTCGTCGTCGCGCTCAGCGTCATCATCCTGCGCCGCACCCGTCCCGACCTGCCCCGCGCCTTCCGCACCCCGCTGGTCCCGCTGCTGCCGATCGTGTCGGTCGCCGCCTCGCTGTGGCTGATGCTGAACCTGCCCGCGGAGACCTGGGTGCGGTTCGGCGTCTGGATGGCGATCGGCGTCGTCGTGTACTTCCTCTACAGCCGCACGCACAGCCGCCTGGGCCGCGGCGAGGAGGCCCCGGCCGGCGGCCCGTCGAAGCCGTCCGGAGGCGGCGGGACCCCGTAGCCCCGGTTCGCCGCTCAGGCCCCGTACGCCTTGCTCTCACGCGGCGGCGGGGCCGGTCCCTTTGGACGGAGGGCGGATCTCGTGCGCCGCCGGACGCCGCGCCCGGCCCGCTCGGCCGCCCGGCTCTTCCGGCGGCGTGAGCCGGCGGCGTGCGTGGCCGGGCCAGTACGTGGACGATGGTGCGCGGCTCGGGCAGACGGGCGACCCGAGCGCCGTCACACCGGTCGTACCGTCCGCGGCCCCGCCACCCGAGCGCCCAGCTCCGTCACCCGGCGGCGCAGCTCGCGGTCGGCCGTCACCACCAGGACGGCACGGTCACCGGTGGCACCCGCGACCAGCGCGACCATGTGGTCGTCCCCGCTGCCGGGCGCCGACTCCACCCGTACGCCGGGCACGGAGCCCACTCCCCGGGCCGCGCCCTCGACGACGAGGACGACCTCCACCGGAGAGCCCAGCCCCGGCACCCCGTCCGCCGCCAGCCGGTCCCGCAGCCGCTCCGCGGCCCCCCGCCGATCCCGCCACCAGCCGTCGGGAACCGACCCGACGACGTTCGCGGCGTCGACGATCACCAGGAGGGGGCCACTGTCGCTCATGAGGTCAGGGTCGCACGCGCCGACCCACCCGGCCGGAGCGAGCCCGGATACGGCCGCATAAAATGATCAGGTGAACGGCGAGTGGCTCATACGCGGCCGGGACGGCCGACTCAGCGTCTATCAGAAGTCCCACGATGCCGCCCTGTGCCGGGCGGAGCAGGCACCGGGCGGTTCCTGGGGCGCCCCGCGCAGGATCGGCGGTGACCAGCGGCTGCACCCTGTGCTGACGGTCGGCCAGGGCACCGACGCCTACGCGCACCTGGTCGCCTGGCGGCCCACATCCCCCGGCGAGTCCGGCCTGGTGCACTGCACGCACTTCCGGCCGCTGCTGGCCTCCCTGGACTGGGAACCCATCGGCCACCCGAACGGCAAAGGGGACCGGACCGGCACGCCCACCGTCGCGGTCGACCACCAGGGACGCGCCCACGTCTTCGTGCGCAACGGCGGCGGCGGGCTCAGCATGCGCGCCCAGAAGGAGAAGGGCGGCTGGGGCCCGTGGCGCGACTTCAAGGGCGAGGAACTCCACGACTCGCCAGTCGGGGTGGTGGGCAGAGCCGGGCGCATCGAGGCCTACGCATCCCGCCCCGGCCGTGTCATGCACTGGCGTCAGGAGGAGATGGGCAAGCCGATCCAGCTGGTGGAGACGGTGGAGACCGAAGTCCGTCCGGGCACCCTGCGCGCCCTGGCGACCTCCGACGAGAACACCACCCTGTTCTTCATCGACGCGTCCGGCACCCTGTGCGCCTGGCGCCCCGGAGCCGAGCCCGTGCCCTTGGTCACCGCGGCGGGCCCCGGCCCGATCGCGGCCGTCCGCTGTGAACTGGACGGCCACGACTGCACGCTGCTGGCACAGCGCTCGTCCTCCGGCCGGATCGCGTTCGCGGCCTACCCCAGCGAACAGGAGCCGGCGGGCGCCTGGTGGACCGAGTCTGGGCCGGTGCTGCCGACCGACGCGACGGTCTCCCTCGCCCTGGACGCCGACGCCCGCGTGGTCGCGGCGATCCTGTCCCCGTCGACCGGGGAGCTGCTGCTGGCGAGGCGGAAGGACGAGGCGGGGCTGGCGCTGGGGGCGTGGGAAGCGGTGTGACGACCGAGCCGGCGTCCGTCGGCACCACGAGTGACGGAACGCCCGATGGGCCGTACCGGACGAATCCGGTACGGCCCATCGGTCTGTCCGAGGCCGGAGCTACGCGGGAACCGAAGCCACCCCCGGCTCCAGGAACCGCTTCCCGTTCACCCGCTCGGAGACGCCCTCGCGGTCCAGGTACGGCGTGATGCCGCCCAGGTGGAAGGGCCAGCCGGCGCCGGTGATCAGGCAGAGGTCGATGTCCTGGGCCTCGGCGACGACGTCCTCGTCGAGCATCAGGCCGATCTCCTGGGCCACCGCGTCGAGCACCCGCGCCCGCACCTGCTCCTCCGTCAGGACGGTGTCGCCCTGCTTGAGGAGCGCGGCGACCTCCGGGTCCAGCTCGGGCTTGCCGCTGTCGTAGAGGTAGAAGCCGCGCTTGCCGGCCTCGACTACCGCCTTGAGGTTCGGGGAGACCGTGAAGCGCTCCGGGAAGGCCCGGTTCAGGGTCTCGGAGACGTGCAGGCCGATCGCCGGGCCGACCAGCTCCAGCAGGACCAGCGGGGACATCGGCAGGCCGAGGGGCTCGACCGCCTTCTCCGCCACGTCCACCGGCGTGCCCTCGTCGATGACGTTCTGGATCTCGCCCATGAAGCGGGTCAGGATGCGGTTCACGACGAACGCCGGGGCGTCCTTGACGAGGACCGCGGTCTTCTTCAGCTTCTTGGCGACGCCGAACGCCGTGGCCAGCGAGGCCTCGTCGGTCTGCTCGCCGCGCACGATCTCCAGCAGCGGGAGGATCGCGACCGGGTTGAAGAAGTGGAAGCCGACGACCCGCTCGGGGTGCTTCAGCTTCGACGCCATCTCCGAGACGGAGAGGGACGAGGTGTTCGTCGCCAGGATCGCGTGCGCCGGGGCGACCGCCTCGACCTCCGCGAAGACCTTCTGCTTGACGCCCATCTCCTCGAACACGGCCTCGATGACGAAGTCCGCGTCCGCGAACCCCTCGGCCTTGTCCAGGACGCCGGAGACGAGCGCCTTGAGGCGGTTGGCCTTGTCCTGGTTGATACGGCCCTTGCCGAGCAGCTTGTCGATCTCGGCGTGGACGTAGCCCACACCCTTGTCGACGCGCTCCTGGTCGATGTCGGTCAGGACGACCGGCACCTCCAGGCGGCGCAGGAACAGCAGCGCGAGCTGGGAGGCCATCAGGCCGGCGCCGACCACGCCCACCTTGGTGACCGGGCGGGCCAGCGACTTGTCCGGGGCGCCCGCGGGGCGCTTGCCGCGCTTCTGCACCAGGTTGAAGGCGTAGATGCCGGAGCGCAGTTCGCCGCCCATGATCAGGTCGGCGAGGGCCTGGTCCTCGGCGTCGTAGCCCTGCTGGAGGTCGCCGTTCTTGGCGGCGGCGATGATGTCCAGGGCGCGGTAGGCGGCCGGGGCCGCGCCGTGCACCTTGGAGTCCGCGATGAAGCGGCCCTTGGCGACGGCCTGGTCCCAGGCCTCGCCGCGGTCGATCGCCGGACGCTCGACCGCGATCTCGCCGTTGAGGACGGACGCCGTCCAGATCAGCGACTGCTCCAGGAAGTCCGCGCCCTCGAAGATCGCGTCCGCGATGCCGAGCTCGTAGACCTGCGCGCCCTTGAGCTGCTTGTTCTGGTTGAGGCTGTTCTCGATGATGACCGAGACGGCCTTGTCGGCGCCGATCAGGTTCGGCAGCAGCGTGCAGCCGCCCCAGCCGGGGACCAGGCCGAGGAAGACCTCGGGGAGGGAGAACGCCGGGAGGGCCGCCGACACCGTGCGGTACGCGCAGTGCAGGCCGATCTCGACGCCGCCGCCCATGGCGGCACCGTTGTAGTACGCGAAGGTCGGCACGGCCAGCTTCGCCAGCCGCTTGAAGACGTCGTGGCCGCCCTTGCCGATGGCCAGCGCGTCCTCGTGCCGCTTCAGCAGCTCGACGCCCTTGAGGTCGGCGCCGACCGCGAAGATGAACGGCTTGCCGGTGACGCCGACGCCGACGATGTCGCCGTCCGCGGCCTCCTTCTCGACCTGGTCGATCGCGGCGTCGATGTTCGCCAGCGACTGGGGGCCCAGCGTGGTCGGCTTGGTGTGGTCGTGGCCGTTGTCCAGGGTGATGAGCGCGAAGCGCCCGGCGCCGAGGGGCAGGTCGAAGTGGCGCACGTGGGCGCTGGTGACGACCTCGCCGGGGAACAGCTCGGCCGCACCCTTCAGAAGCTCTGCGGTGGTGCTCACTTGTCCCCCTCGAAGTGCGGGTTCTCCCAGACGACCGTCGCGCCCATGCCGAAGCCGACGCACATGGTGGTCAGGCCGTAGCGGACGTGCGGCTGCTCCTCGAACTGGCGGGCCAGCTGCGTCATCAGGCGGACGCCGGAGGAGGCCAGCGGGTGGCCGAAGGCGATGGCGCCGCCGTACTGGTTGACGCGGGCGTCGTCGTCGGCGATGCCGTAGTGCTCCAGGAAGGCGAGGACCTGGACGGCGAAGGCCTCGTTGATCTCGAACAGGCCGATGTCGGAGATGGACAGCCCGGCCTGGGCCAGGGCCTTCTCCGTGGCCGGGATCGGGCCGTAGCCCATGACCTCCGGCTCCACGCCCGCGAAGGCGTAGGAGACCAGGCGCATCTTCACCGGGAGGTTGTTCTCCCGGGCGAAGTCCTCGCTCGCGATGAGGGAGGCGGTGGCGCCGTCGTTCAGACCGGCCGCGTTGCCCGCGGTGACCCGGCCGTGCACGCGGAAGGGCGTCTTCAGGCCCGCCAGGTTCTCCAGCGTGGTGCCCGGACGCATCGGCTCGTCGGCGGTGACCAGGCCCCAGCCCGTCTCACCGGCCTCCTCGTTGGTGCGGCGCACGGAGACCGGCACCAGGTCGGCCTGGATCTGGCCGCCTGCGTACGCCTTGGCGGCCTTCTCCTGCGAGCGCACCGCGTACTCGTCGGCGCGCTGCTTGGTGATGCTCGGGTAGCGGTCGTGCAGGTTCTCCGCGGTCATGCCCATGAACAGGGCGGACTCGTCGACCAGCTTCTCGCTGACGAACCGCGGGTTCGGGTCGACGCCCTCGCCCATCGGGTGGCGGCCCATGTGCTCGACACCGCCCGCGACGGCGACGTCGTACGCGCCGAAGGCGACCGAGCCGGCCACCGAGGTGACGGCGGTCAGGGCGCCCGCGCACATGCGGTCGATGGAGTAGCCCGGGACCGAGGTGGGCAGGCCCGCCAGGATGCCGGCGGTGCGGCCGATGGTCAGGCCCTGGTCGCCGATCTGCGTGGTCGCGGCGACGGCGACCTCGTCGATCTTCTTGGGGTCGAGACCGGGATTGCGGCGCAGCAGCTCCCGGATCGCCTTCACGACCAGGTCGTCGGCGCGGGTCTCGTGGTAGATGCCCTTCGGGCCCGCCTTGCCGAACGGGGTGCGGACGCCGTCTACGAAGACGACGTCCCTGACGGTACGAGGCACGATGGCTCTCCTCCAGGGTGCGGGATGGCACTGCTGCGGCACGCATGCACTGAGCGCGCGCTCAGCCCCATGCTACTTGTGGGTAACGTAGCTGCCCAGTCCCCCCGGCGCGAGCGGCGAACGTCACACCACCGGGGGCATCCCGCGACCCGTCCTCCTACGACACGCCCTCGGCCAACGCCGTCACCAGCACCGGCGTCACCTGCTCCACCTGCCAGGGCCGGGCCCCGTGCCCGGCGAGGGCCCCGCCCACCGACTCCTCGTCGAGGGTGGCCGGCGGCTCCCAGCACACCCGGCGCACCGTGTCCGGGGTGATCAGGTTCTCCTGCGGCATGCTCAGCCGTTCGGCCAGTGCCGTCACCGCCGCGCGCGCCGCGGTGAGCCGGGCCGCGGCAGCCGGGTCCTTGTCGGCCCACGCCCGCGGCGGCGGGGGACCGGTCACCGGCTGGCCGGGCTGCGGCAGCTGCGACTCGGACAGGCCCCGGGCCCGGTCGACCGCCACCTGCCACTGCTCCAGCTGTCGGCGGTTGACCCGCCCGAACCCGTTCAGCGCGGCCAGCGCGTGCGCGTTGGGCGGCAGCGCGAGCGCGGCCTCGACGATGGCGGCGTCCCCGAGCACCTTGCCCGGCGAGACGTCCCGGCGCTGCGCGATCCGGTCCCGGGTCTGCCACAGCTCCCGTACGACGGCGAGCTGCCGGCGGCGGCGCACCTTGTGCATGCCGGACGTACGGCGCCACGGGTCCTTGCGGGGCTCGGGCGGCGGGGCGGAGGCGATCGCGTCGAACTCCTGCCGGGCCCAGTCCAGCTTGCCCTGCCGGTCCAGTTCCTTCTCCAGCGCGTCGCGCAGGTCGACCAGAAGCTCGACGTCGAGCGCGGCGTAGCGCAGCCAGGGCTCGGGCAGCGGGCGGGTGGACCAGTCGACGGCCGAGTGGCCCTTCTCCAGGACGAAGCCCAGCACGTTCTCCACCATCGCGCCGAGACCGACCCGCGGGAAACCGGCCAGCCGTCCCGCCAGCTCGGTGTCGAAGATGCGGGTGGGCACCATCCCTATTTCACGCAGGCACGGCAGGTCCTGGGTGGCCGCGTGCAGCACCCACTCGGTGTCGGCGATCGCCGCGCCCAGCGCGGACAGGTCGGGGCAGGCCACCGGGTCGATCAGCGCGGTGCCGGCGCCCTCGCGGCGCAGCTGCACCAGGTACGCCCGCTGCCCGTAGCGGTAGCCGGAGGCGCGCTCGGCGTCGACGGCGACCGGGCCGTGCCCGGCGGCGAAGGCGGCGGTCACCTCGGCGAGGGCCGCCGCGTCGGCGATCACCGGCGGAATGCCCTCGCGTGGTTCCAGCAAGGGTGTCGGCGCCTGACTCGCAGAAGATCCGGCGTCGTCCGGAGGGGCGCCTCCGGTGGTTCGCAGTGAAAGGTCTGCTGCGGTTTCGTGGGCGTCGGTCACCTGTCAAGGGTATCCGTGGATCGACCGCGCCCGCCGACGGAACGTTCCGTCGGCGGGCGCCGGAGGGTCGTAAACCAGTCAGGTCAGTGAAAGATCGGCTTCACGGGGACGGTGGCGGCGGGCATGGGAGGGGGAGGGGAGGGGAAGGAGTGGGGGAGCGGTCAGTGGATGATCCCGGTCCGCAGGGCCACGGCGACCATCCCGGCGCGGTCGCCCGTGCCGAGCTTGCGGGCGATGCGGGCCAGGTGGCTCTTGACGGTCAGGGCGGACAGGCCCATCGAGACGCCGATCGCCTTGTTCGACTGGCCCTCCGCGACCAGCCGCAGCACCTCGACCTCGCGGCCGGAGAGCTCGCGGTAGCCGCCCGGGTGGCTCGGGGCGCCCGGGGGGCGGCGGTGCAGGCGGGCGGCGGCGGCGCCGATGGGTGCGGCGCCCGGCCGGGTGGGCAGCCCGACGTTGGTGCGGGTGCCGGTGACGACGTAGCCCTTGACGCCGCCGGCCAGGGCGTTGCGCACGGCGCCGATGTCGTCGGCGGCGGACAGGGCGAGGCCGTTGGGCCAGCCCGCCGCGCGGGTCTCCGACAGCAGGGTCAGGCCGGAGCCGTCGGGGAGGTGGACGTCGGCGACGCAGATGTCGCGGGGGTTGCCGATGCGGGGACGAGCCTCCGCGACGGACGAGGCCTCGATGACGTCGCGCACACCGAGCGCCCACAGGTGGCGGGTGACGGTGGAACGGACGCGCGGGTCGGCCACGACCACCATGGCGGTCGGCTTGTTCGGGCGGTAGGCGACCAGGCTTGCAGGCTGCTCGAGGAGAACGGACACCAGGCCTCCTGGGGTGCGGGACGGGGCCGGCTCGTGGGGGACGAAGCCGGGACGAACCGTGCTTTCAAGGTCACAGTCGTCTTCGGCACCGAACGCGTCCGCCTTTAGAGAATGATCACGATCTGGTGAGTAACAATCCGAGCAATTCGGACACGCGGTCGATCATTCGAAGACCGAACGGTTTCGCACTTTGTCGATACAGGGCCGAAAGTGGCCGTGTCGACAAAGTGACGGAACGTTTCGCGGGCCGGAGCGGGCCCCGGTGTGGAGGACGCGGAGGGGGTGGGCGGGGCTAGCGCGACTGCGGGCCGCGGCGCTGCGGCAGCGTCACGATCGACGCGTCGCCGGGCGCGGCCGGCGGCAGACCCGCGACCTGCGCCAGCAGATCGCACCACGAGGCCAGGTGCGCGGCGGTGTCCGGGACGCCGCCCAGCCCTTCGCGCGGCGTCCAGGAGGCCCGGATCTCGATCTGCGAGGCGGACGGCCGCGCGGAGAGCCCGCCGAAGTAGTGGGAGCTCGCCCGCGTGACCGTGCCACTGGGCTCGCCGTAGGTCAGTCCGCGCGCCTGGAGCGCGCCGGTGAGCCAGGACCAGCAGACGTCGGGCAGCAGCGGGTCGGCGGCCATCTCCGGCTCCAGCTCGGCCCGCACCAGCGTCACCAGCCGGAAGGTGCCGTGCCAGGCGTCGTGTCCGGCCGGGTCGTGCAGCAGCACCAGCCGTCCGTCCGCCAGGTCCTCGTCGCCGTCGACGACCGCCGCCTCCAAGGCGTACGCGTACGGGGCGAGCCGCTTCGGCGGGGGTACCGCCTCCACCTCGACCTGCGGCCGCAGTCGCGCGGCCCTGAGCGCTTCGACGGCGGCCGCGAAGGGCGGCGGAGCCGTACTCCCCGTACGCCGGGAATCCTCCTCGGTACCCTTCGTCTCGTCCATTCCGCCAGCGCCGTCCGACAGTCGTCCCTGAGCCGCAGCCATGCGGGGAAGATTAAGCGGAACAGCGCCCCGGCGCAGGGAGGGACACCCGCGTGCGGGCGCGATGTCCGGATCACGCCGTTCCGTGCGGGCGCCCCCGCGCGGCTCGCGCGCGGTCGCACCCGTGGTCGGGCGCTGTCCGAGGGGCATGCGAGACTTGCCGGTGTGAGTGCCGAACAGAGCCCCGCGGGCAAGCAGCCGACCGCCACGTACGACTCCGCGTTCCTCAAGGCGTGCAGGCGTGAGCCGGTGCCGCACACCCCCGTGTGGTTCATGCGGCAGGCCGGGCGCTCGCTGCCGGAGTACCGCAAGGTGCGCGAGGGCATCCCGATGCTCGAGTCCTGCATGCGGCCGGAGCTGGTCGCCGAGATCACCCTCCAGCCGGTGCGCCGGCACGGCGTGGACGCGGCGATCTACTTCAGCGACATTGTGGTCCCGCTCAAGGCCATCGGTATCGACCTCGACATCAAGCCCGGCGTCGGCCCGGTCGTCGAGAAGCCGATCCGCACTCGCGCCGACCTGGCCCGCCTGCGCGACCTCACCCCCGAGGACGTCTCCTACGTCACCGAGGCGTACGGCCTGCTCACCCGCGAGCTGGGCGCCACCCCGCTGATCGGCTTCGCGGGCGCCCCCTTCACCCTCGCCAGCTACCTCGTGGAGGGCGGCCCGTCCCGCAACCACGAGCACACCAAGGCGCTCATGTACGGCGACCCGCAGCTGTGGGCCGACCTCCTGGACCGCCTGGCCGACATCACCGCCGCCTTCCTCAAGGTGCAGATCGAGGCGGGCGCGAGCGCGGTCCAGCTCTTCGACTCCTGGGTCGGCGCCCTGGCCCCCGCGGACTACCGCCGCTTCGTGCAGCCGGCCTCCCGCAAGGTCTTCGAGGCCGTCGCCGGGTACGGCGTGCCGCGCATCCACTTCGGCGTCGGCACCGGCGAACTCCTGCGCGACATGGGCGAGGCCGGCGCGGACGTCGTCGGCGTCGACTGGCGGGTCCCGCTGGACGAGGCCGCCCGCCGCGTCGGCCCCGGCAAGGCGCTCCAGGGCAACCTGGACCCCGCCCTCCTCTTCTCCACCCCGCAGGCGGTCGAGGCCAGTGCCCGCGAGATCCTGGACGCGGCGGCCGGCCTGGAGGGCCACGTCTTCAACCTCGGCCACGGCGTCCTGCCCGACACGGACCCGGACGCGCTGAGCCGCCTCGTGGAGTACGTGCACACGCAGACCGCGCGCTGAGCGCCGAGGACCGTCGGCGCGCCGACGCACCGGGCAGCCGCCGGGTGACGACGGGTTCCGCCCGGTGACGACGGGCTCCGTCAGGCCCGTCGGAGCACGCTCCTCTCACCTCGGCGCTCCGTTGCGCCTCCGCGCTCCGGACACGGCATCGACCCGCCGTCGCCGCGCCCGCGTAACCGCTGCGGGCGGCGAGGTGTCGGGAGACGGCGCAGCCGACGTCTCCCGTTCGCCGCCACCCGGGTGCGGGAGGCCGTCCGCATTCACCCTCGAAGACGCCCCGCTCAGCGTGGAGCAGCGCCTGTCAGGACTTCCGCCGCGGCCACCCCCGAAGCGGCGCTCGCGCCGTGGGTGAAGATCCGGGCCGTTCCGGTGCCGTAGGTGCCCGGCAGGCCCATCTCCACCACGATCGCGTCCGGTCGCGCCGCGGTGAGGCCGGTGACCGCGCGGTCCATCCAGGCGTGCCGGGCCGCGTCCCGGGCGACGATCACCAGCGGTCGCCCCGCGGCCGGTTCGAGGGCGCAGCGCTCCAGGGCGACCGTCCCCTCCTCCAGTTCCCGATCGCCCACCCGCACGGAGGTCGTGCCCGGCAGCCGCTCCCGCAGCGGATCGGCGACGCCCCACGGCGTCTGGCTGCCGACGGCCAGGTTGGTGAGCGGCGCGAGTTCCACGACGTGCGGCGCGGCGGTCAGCGGCAGGGCGTCCCGCGCGGCCCCGGTGAGCCGTACGGCACGGCGTGCGGCGACCTGGCCGACGGGGTCCGCGGCCACCGGTCCGGCACCGGCGGAGCCGGCCGCCCTCAGTCCCGCCGACCAGTCGGCGAACTCCCGGACCCGGCGCGCCGCCTCGGCCAGCCGTTCCTCCGGCAGCTCACCGGCGTCCACCGCGGTGACCAGCGCCTTGACCAGGAGGTCGACGGTGGCCTCCTCGGCGCTCTCGCCGCCCACGCACACGGCGTCCACCCCGGCGGCGACGGCCTTCGCCGCGGCCCCGTCGATTCCGTGCCGGGCGGTGACGGCGCCCATCTCGATGGCGTCGCTCACGATCAGGCCGTCGAAGCCCAGGTCTTCGCGCAGCAGGCCCTGGAGGATGCGCCGGCTGAGTGTGGCGGGCAGGTCGGGGTCGTAGGCGGGCACGAGCAGGTGGCCGCTCATGACGGCACGGACGCCGGCGGCCACGGCGGCGCGGAACGGCGGCAGGGCCTGGGCCTCGATCGCCTCCCGCGCGGCACCGTAGGCCGGCAGGTCGTGGTGGGAGTCGACGGCCACGTCGCCGTGGCCGGGGAAGTGCTTGGCGCAGGCGGCGACCCCGGAGGACTGGAGCCCCGTGATCCACGCGGTGGTGTGCCGTGACACCACCTCCGGATCGGCGCCGAAGGAGCGTACGCCGATGATCGGGTTGTCGGGGTTCGAGTTGACGTCCGTGCTCGGCGCGTAGTCGAGGCTTACCCCGGCGGCGTGCAACTGCCGGCCCAGGTCGGCGGCGACGGCCTCGGTCAGCTCCGTGTCGTCGACGGTGCCGAGGGCGAGGTTGCCGGGCCGGGACGACCCGGTGGCGGACTCGATGCGGGTGACATCCCCGGCCTCCTCGTCGATGGCCACGATCAGCGCGGGGTTCTCCGCGCGCAGCCGAGCGGTCAGCCGGGCGACCTGTTCGGTGGAGACGATGTTGCGGGAGAAGAGCACGACGGAGGCCAGTCCGTCGGAGATGTCGCGCAGGATCCAGTCGGGCGGCTCGGTGCCCACGAATCCCGGCTGGAGGACGGAGAGAGCGAGCCGACGCAACTCGCTGCTGGGCCTGCTGGAGGACATCGACCGCGCCTTTCGGTTCGGAGGCTTGGTATAGACCAAGCCGTTGCGTGCCCAGGTTAACCAGACGTGTCAAGAGGTGACTTGTCGACGCCCCAGCGTCAACTCTGGTCGCTACAACGGTTGTTGACAGTGCCGCTTGGTCTAGTCCATTGTGAGGCGCAAGTTCGGCGAGGGACGCATGTGACACGAGCGTCCTCCCGTCGGCGCTCTGCCACGGCCGGCCGCCAAGGCCGCTCCCGCGGCGACGACTTCCGTGACGACCACCCCGGACGAGACGACCACCCGGACGGGGGCGCGGACCGGGTCACCCCCGACCAGGGAGACCCCGTCCCTCCGAGCCGCCCTCGCCGCCCTGACCCGCTCCGCACCGGACGCGAGCGGGCCCCGCTGCCCACCGACCTCATGCGTGACGGCCCGACCTCCGTCGCGCACTCCGCCGACGCCCTCGACCAGGCGACGGCGAGGATCTGGAGCACCCCATGGCGACGCCCGATTCCTTCCTCCACCGAGCCCCGTCGGCCATCCCCTACTTCAGCGCGGACGCCGACACCTACCTGGCCCGCACCCAGTTGCGCGACCTCGACAAGACACGCCCCCTGCGGGTGCTGTCCGAGGAGGACTTCGCCCACTGGCAGACCTACGGCTACGTCGTGGTGAAGGAGGCGATACCCGCCGACTCCGCGCGCCGGCTCCTCGACTTCGCGTGGGAGTTCCAGGGCCTCGACCCCGGCCGCCCCGACACCTGGTACCAGGACCGCGAGTACCGCTCCGACCTCGACCGGGAACTGCACATCTACGGCTTCGTCGAGGCGTACCACCACCAGCTCGTCTGGGACAGCCGCCAGACCCGGCGCGTCTACGACGCCTTCGTCGACGTGTGGGACTGCGAGGAGCTCTGGGTCACCCTCGACCGCCTCAACCTCAACCCGCCCAACACCGGCAACCGCGACCGCGCCCTCATCGACAAACCGGACCGCGGCTTCGACATCGAGCTGCACTGGGACGTAGACACCTCCCTCGGTGTCCTGCCCCAGCGCGTGCAGGGCATCATCGCGCTCGACGACACCAAGCCGGACCACGGCGGCTTCCAGTGCTGTCCCGAACTCTTCCGCCGCTTCGACCGCTGGAAGGCGCTCCAGCCCGACGACCGCGACCCGATCCGTCCCGCGATCGACCGCGAGGACATGCCCGTCGTACGGCCCGACCTGGAGGCCGGCGACCTGCTCATCTGGAACGGCCTGCTGGCCCACGGCGTGGCGCCCAACACCTCCGGCGACGGCGTCCGCGCGGTCCAGTACCTGTCGATGATGCCCGCGCTGGAGACCCACCGGACCCTGCGCGACTCCCGCGTCCACTCCTGGCGCACCCTCGCCACCCCCGAGTGGAACGCCACGCTCCTCGGCGACGCCCGCCGCCCCGAGTCCGAGCGCTACGGCCCCGCCGAACTGAACGACCTGGGCGCGAGACTGCTGGGCCTCAAGTCCTGGCACGGCGACGACACCACCGGGGAAGCCGCATGCGCAGCATCTGCCTGACCCTGCCCACCAACCGGCACTGCCCGGACACCATCGCGGCCCTCGGCGCCGAAGCGGCACACGCCGTGCACCACTTCGACGTCGACGTCCAGCTGCTGGTCCTCGACTCCTGCCCGCCCCCGGTGCACGCCGAACACGCCGAAGCCGTACGGCGCCTGCCCGCGCACCCCCGGATCACGGCGCACCACCTCGACGAGGCCGCCCAGCGCGGCTTCCTGCGACGGGTCACCGCCCGGTCCGGCGACGCCAAGCCCGACCTGCTCCTCGACCTGCTGCTCCCGGACGGCGTCTCCTACGGCGCCTGCACCGACCGGGCCTTCCTGATCGCGGCGGCGCTCGGCTGCGACTCCGTCCACCGCAGGGACTCCGACAGCCGCTACCAGAGCCCGCACGGCCGTACGGTCTTCCCCGTCCACCACGAACTGCTCTCGCTCGGCGTCCGCGCGGCCGACGCCCTGCCGCACGTCACGGAGTCCACCCTGCCGGACCGGCTCCTGGACCGGCGGGTGGCCATGGTCGGCGGCTCCTTCGTCGGCGAACTCTCCGTCGACCTCGCGCGGATGCGCGACGCCGACCCGGAGGTCTACCACGACGTCGTCGCCCTCTGGGCGCCCGGACACTGGTCCGCCGAGCGGAAACGGGAACTGGTCGAGGAGTCCTTCCGGGGCGCCGGCACCGACCCCTTCACGGGCGACCACTCGCTGCTCGCGCTCGTCGACCCGATGCGGGTGGACATGTGCAACATCGCCTTCCACGCCGGAACCGTCACCGAACGGGTGCCGCTGCCGCCCGCCAGGGACACCATCGGCAGCGACTACTTCCTCATCCACCTGGTGCACGACGCCCGGCTGCCCGGCGTGCTGCACAACCGGCACATCGTCAACTACCACACCGGCGAACGCAGAACCGGGCCCGGCTTCCTCGCCTACCAGACGCGCTTCGCCAAGTTCCTCCTGTCGATGCTCCACTTCCACCACGTCTACGACCGGATGGCCGAGGCCGGCGACGCACTGCTGGACGAACACGGCCGGCCCCGCCCCGCGGCCGTCGCCGCCCTGGCCCGCGAGAGCACGGAACTCGACCCCGCGGAGAACGTCCGCCGCCTCGACACCCTGGACACCGCCTACCGGCGCCTCGGCGGCCGGTACGCCGAGTTCGCCGGACTGCTGGCCGGCCGGCGCGACCGCCTCCTCGACGAGGCACGCGGCGACATGGCGGACTTCGCGCTGCTGACGGAGGCCTGGGAAGGGCTGGTGGCCGCCGCCAAGGACACACCCGTCCCGCCCTCGGCCGGGCAGCCGGGGCGGGCGCGGTGACGGCCGCCGTCCTCAGCGAGTCCCTGGCCGCGGCCCTCGCCGCCGCCCCCGGGGACCGGATCGTCTACGACCTGGCCGGCATCGAGCGGCGCTACGACGCCCTGCGCCGCGAACTGCCGGACGTCCGGGTGCGGTTCGCGATGAAGGCCTGCCCGCTCGACGAGGTCCTCGGCCTCCTGGCGCGCAAGGGCGCGGGGGTCGACGCGGCGAGCCCCGGCGAGGTGGCGCAGGCGCTGCGGGCCGGGGTGCCGGCCGGGCGGACGCACTACGGCAACACCGTCAAGTCCGACCGGAACATCGCCGAGGCGCACCGCCTCGGCATCCGCACCTTCGCGACCGACAGCCTCCAGGACGTGGCCGCCCTCGCCGTCCACGCCCCCGGCGCCCGCGTCTTCTGCCGGGTGGCGACCGGCGGAGCGGGCGCCGTGTGGGGCCTGAGCCACAAGTTCGGGAGCCCGCCCGGCGACGCCGTACGCATCATGGAACGGGCCCGGGACCTCGGGCTGGTCCCGGCCGGACTGTCCGTGCACGTCGGCTCCCAGCAGATGACGGGCGAGGCGTGGCACACGGCCCTGGAGGATCTGGGCGCCGTCCTGCACGCCCTGGACCTGCGGGGCATCCGCGTCGACCACGTCAACCTCGGCGGCGGCCTGCCCGCGCTCGGCTACCGGGACCGGCACGGCGCCCCGCTCGAACCGCCGCTGGACAAGATCTTCGCGGTGATCCGGGAGGGCATGGACGAGCTGCGCCGCGTGCACGGCGGCCCCCTGGAGTTCGTCATCGAGCCCGGAAGGCACCTCGTCGCCGACCACGGTGCGATCCGCGCGCACGTCGCCCGCCTCGCCGAGCGCCGCGGGACGGACGGCGAGCGCCGGCACTGGCTCTACCTGAGCTGTGGCAAGTTCAACGGCCTGTACGAGATGGACGCGCTCCAGTACCCGCTGGTCTTCCCGGGCCACACCACAGGGCCGTACGTCCCCGCCGTCGTCGCCGGACCCACCTGCGACAGCGACGACGCCTACGCCCACGAGGCGGGACTGGTCCCGGTACCGAGGGCGCTGGCCTCGGGCGACCCGGTCTGGGTGCTGTCCAGCGGGGCGTACGCGACCAGCTACACGACCCTGGGCTTCAACGGCTTCGCCCCGCTTCCGCACGCCTGGGCGGGCCGGCCGGACGGGGCCGGCGCCGATGGCTGACACCGTGCGCGTACGCCGCATCGCCGTCGGCGACTGGGACACCGTCGTGGAGTTGGAGCGGGACGCCTACACGGGACTGGGCCTCTCCGAGGGCCGGGCGGTGCTCCAGTCCCGGGCGGCGGCGTCGCCGGACACCTGCTTCGTCCTGGACGTCGGCGCCCGCACGGCCGGCTACCTGCTGGCCCTGCCCTACCCCTTCCGCCGCTACCCGGACCTGGAGCGGGCCGAGGACACGGCGACCGGGCCCGGACCCGGACCCGGCAACCTCCACCTGCACGACATCGTCGTGGCGCCGGACCTGCGCCGCCGGGGCCTGGCCCGGCACCTCCTGCGGCACCTGACCGGCACCGCCCGGGCGCGCGGGGACGAACGGATCTCCCTGGTCGCCGTCGCCGGCACCGGGCCCTTCTGGACGACACGCGGCTTCCTGCCGCACCCCGGGGTCGTGCCCGACGGCGCCTACGGCACGGACGCCGTCTACATGTCCCGACCGGTCCCGGCGGCCCCCTCCCTCCTCCCGTCCCTGCGCGAAGTGAGCTGATGCGCGTGTCCCCTCCCCGCGACTCCCATACCCGCGATCCGTTCCGGCGCGGCCAACTGGCCATCGCCGCGCTGTTCCTGTCCCTCGGCTTCCAGTACGCCACCTGGGCCGCACGGATCCCGGCCCTCAAGTCCGACCTGGAGCTGACCGCCGCCGAAGTGGGCGTGCTCCTGATGGCCGCGGGGGTCGGCGCGGCGGTGTCCTTCCCCCTCGTCGCCTGGCTGATGCGGCGCCTCGGCTCCCGGCGGCTCGCCCTCCTGTCCCAGCTCGGCCTGGCGCTCCTGCTGCCCGCGCTGGCCGCCGCCCCGAACTACCCGGTGGCCCTGCTGGTGCTGTGCGCCGACGGAGTCCTGGTGGGCTGCCTGAACGTGGCCATGAACGCACAGGGCGCGGCCCTGGAGGCACGGCACGAGCGCAACACCATGGCGAAACTGCACGCGACGTTCAGCGCCGGGTCGCTGCTCGCGGCCCTCGTCGCCTCCGGCATGACCGCCGTCACCGGATCGGTCGCCGCGCACTTCGGCGTGGCCGCCGCCCTCCTCGTCGTCCTGGGCGCGTCCGCGCGCACGGGACTGCTCGACGACGACGCACCGGCCGCTCCCGAGCCGGAGCGCCGGAGCGGCCGCTGGACTCTCCCGTCCCGACCGACCCTGTGGATGTGCTGCGCCATGGTCTTCGGCACGGTCGCCGAGGGCGCCATGAACGACTGGTCCGCCCTCTACCTGAAGGACGTCGCCCGGGCGTCCGCGGAACTGACACCCCTCGGCATCGCGGTCGTGTCGGGAATGATGGTCGTCGCCCGCCTCTTCGCCGACGGCTGGCGGGGCCGCTGGGGCGACGGACGGGTCGTCCTGGTGGGCAGCGCGGTGGCCGGCACCGGCCTCGCCGTCGCCCTGGTCATCGGCGGCGTCGCCCCGGCCCTGGCCGGCTTCGCCTGCATGGGCCTGGGCATCGCGGCCGTGACCCCCTGCGTCTACGCGGCCGCCGCCCGGCAGGGCTCGGACGCGCTGACCCTCGTCGCCGCCATGGGAACCACCGGCCTGCTGGCCGGCCCGCCCCTCATCGGCTTCATCGCGGGCGCGAGCAGCCTGGCGTGGGGCATGGGCGCCGTGGCCGCCGCCGCGGTCGCCGTCTCCCTGTGCGGCACCCGCATCCGCTGGACCCCCGCACCGGCCGTCCGGGGCGAGACGTCCCCGGTCTGAGATATCTGGATCTACGGGGCTTTCGGCAGCGGCAAGACCACCCTCGTCGCGCAGTTGCGCGACCGCGTGCCGACGGCCCTGGTGTTCGACCCCGAGTCGGTGGGGGAACTGCTCGGCGGCATCGTGACCATCCCCCTGTGGCGCACCGAGGTCGCGGCCATCGCTGCCGGCTTGGTGCTCCAGTACCGGCGTCCGTTGCTCGTGCCGATGACACTGCTCAAGAAGGAGTACGTCGCGGAGATCTTCGGTCTGCTCGACATGGCCGCCGTCCGTGTCGAACACTTCTTCGTCGACGTCCCCGCGGAAGTCCTGGCGGCACGCATCGACGCGCGAACCGAGTACCTGGGCGACCCCGAGGCCGAAGCGGCAGATCCAGCCCCTGCATCCGGAAGGCGCGCTCGGCGCCCTCGCGGACGAGATCCTCGAAAGGGTGGGCCCGCTGCCGGCACCGGAGGAGACACAGGTGTCCCGAAGCGCTTGAGTGAACGCCGCGGTCCCGCCGTGCGTATGTCCCCTCAACCGCCCGCGTCCCGGGGAAGGCGGGGCGCGGGAACGACGTGAGGAACAGGCGATGAACGAACGGGTCACAGCGGCTCCCGCGATGCACGCCCTGCCCGACGGCGAGGCCGAGGTCGCCCTCGTGCTGCGGCTGCCCTGGGAGGACGTCGCCCGGCTCGGACAGGAGGCCGGGCGGCTGGCCGCGCAGATGCGGCGGCCGGTCACACTGGACGAAGCGGTCAGTCACCGGCTGCGCTCCGCGCGGGGTGCCGCGCACGCCAGGCCGGCCGGCGAGCAGCCGCCCGCGGTGGGCGCCCCGGCCACGACGACCGCCCCGGCCTCGGTGTCGTCCCTGCCCTCGCGGCCCCCGGCCGAGCAGGCGCGGCAGGCCATCGACCGGATCAACGGAACGGCGTGAGGGGCCGCTCGCGCGCCTCGTGTCAGCCCTGCCGCTCCACCGCCCGCACCGCCTTGCGGGCGGCCACCAGCACGGGGTCCCACACCGGTGAGAACGGCGGCGCGTAACCGAGGTCCAGGGCCGTCATCCGCTCCACCGTCATCCCGGCCGTGAGGGCCACCGCGGCGATGTCGACCCGCTTGCCCGCGCCCTCGCGGCCGACGATCTGCACGCCGAGCAGCCGCCCGGTGCGCCGCTCGGCGAGCATCTTCACCGTCATGGGAGAGGCGCCCGGGTAGTAACCGGCGCGGCTGGTGGACTCGATGGTGGCCGTCACGAACCGCAGTCCCGCCCGCAGCGCGTCCTTCTCGCGCAGCCCGGTCCGCGCGATCTCCAAGTCGCAGACCTTGCTGACCGCGGTGCCCACCACACCCGGGAAGGTGGCGTAACCGCCGCCCGCGTTGGTGCCGATCACCTGGCCGTGCTTGTTGGCGTGGGTGCCGAGCGGGATGTGCCGCTCCTGCCCGGAGACCAGGTCCAGGACCTCCACGCAGTCGCCGCCCGCCCAGATGTTCTCGTGCCCGCGCACTCGCATGGCCAGGTCGGTCAGCAGCCCGCCGTGGGCGCCCAGCGGCAGCCCGGCGGCCTCGGCGAGCGAGGTCTCGGGACGTACGCCGATGCCGAGGACCACCACGTCCGCCGGGTACTCGGCGTCCGCGGTGGCCACCGCGCGGACCCGGCCGTCGTCCCTGGTGAGCACCTCGGTGACCTCGGCGCCGTTCACCATGGTGATGCCGAGGCCCTCCATCGCCTCGTGCACCATGCGGCCCATGTCGGGGTCGAGGGTCGACATCGGCTCCCGGCCCCGGTTGACCACCGTGACCTCGTAGCCGCGGTTGATGAGGGCCTCGGCCATCTCCACGCCGATGTACCCGGCGCCGACGACCACCGCGCGGCGGCCGCTCGTGCCGGCCAGCGTGTCGAGCAGCGCCTGCCCGTCGTCCAGCGTCTGCACCCCGTGCACGCCGGGCGCGTCGACGCCCGGCATCCGGGGGCGGATCGGGCGCGCCCCGGTGCCGATGACGAGCTTGTCGTACGACGTCCAGGTCTCCGCCCCCGAATCGACGTCACGCGCGCGCACTCGCCCGCCCGCGACGTCGATCTCCGTGACCTCGGTCCGCATCCGCAGGTCGATGTCCCGCGCGCGGTGCTCCTTCGGCGTCCGGGCGATCAGCTCGTCCCGGTCGGTCACGTCACCGCCGACCCAGTACGGGATGCCGCACGCCGAGAACGAACTGAAGTGGCCGCGCTCGAACGCCACGATCTCCAGCTCGTCCGGGCCCTTCAGCCGGCGGGCCTGTGACGCCGCGGACATCCCCGCGGCGTCACCGCCGATCACGACCAGTCGCTCTCTCGTACCGCCCGCAGCGCTCATGTTCATGCGAACACGCTACGGGGGCGGGGCATTTCAGTCCCGCCCGCCGGGGGCCGGCCGGGCCGTCGGCAGCGGGGCCGACGCGGCGGAGGGCGCGGTCGTGGGCGCGGTCGTGGGCGCCGCGGGCACCGGTGCCGTCCGGCGCGGTAGCCGGGGCCGCACCACCCGCAGCCACAGCAGCACCAGCAGCGCCGCCACCGCGGCGAAGGGCAGCACCGCGCCCACCGCCACCGCCAGCCAGCGCAGCATCGTCACGAAGGCGTCCCAGCCGCCGGCCAGCGCGTCCGTGAACCCGGGGTCGTCGTCCTTCTCCGCCCGTTCCACCGGCGTCTCGGACAGGGAGAGGGTGATGGTGGCCAGGCTGGTGCGGTCCTTGAGGGACGCCTGCTGGGCCAGCAGCGCCTCCAGTTCCGCCTGACGGCTGCTCAGCTCGCCCTCCAGCGTCACCACGTCGCTCAGCTTCGTCGCCCGGTCCATCAGCTCGCGCACCCGGATCACGCTGGCGCGCTGCGACTTGATCCTGCTCTCCACGTCGACGACCTGGTCGGTGACGTCCTCGGCCTTCGCGCTGCGGTCCAGCAGCTTCCCGGTGCCCTCCAGGTCGTCCAGGACGTCCTGGTAGGAGTCGACGGGCACGCGCAGCACGACCCGGGTCCGTTCGCGGCCCTCCCCGTCCCGGCGAGTGGTCTCCTCGCCCACGTAGCCGCCCGCGTTCTCGGTCGTGGCGCGGGCCTGGTCGAGGGCCTTGGGGACGTCCTCGACCCGCACGGTCAGCGAGGCGGTGCGGATGACGTGGCTCGCGGCGGCCTTCGGCGGCTTCGTCCCTTCCGTCGTGTCGCCGCCCGCGGCGCCCTGCCGGTCGCTCGCCCGGGTCGGGGCGGCTTCCTTGGCGGCGCTGTCCGCAGCGCTCCCGGCCGAGTCGTCGCCCCCCGAACTGCACCCGGTGAGCGCCAGGGCCGCCGCCAGCAGGACGGCGGCCAGCGCCGGAACGGGACGCAGGGAACGTGGTGTGCGCATATGGACCCCCGAGATCGTCGGTACGACTGTCGTTCCTACGACGCGGCAACGGGCCCCGGGGTCGGCGCGAAACGGTCCCGAACAGGTCACGGTCCGGACTCGCGGGGCCCTCTCGACGCCGCCGGGCCCGCCGTCCCGCACCCCGAGCTGTCAGTGCGGTCTGAGACGCTGGAGGCATGAGCGCAAGGGAGAACTCCGCGGGTGGGACGTCCGTGGACGCCGGGCAGGTTGTCGTTGTCGGAGGCGGGATCGCCGGGCTGGCCGCCGCCCACCGGCTGCTGGAGCGGGGCGTGCGGGTGACCGTGCTGGAGGCGTCGGACCGCGTCGGCGGCAAGCTGCTGCCCGGCGAGATCGCCGGCGTGCGCGTCGACCTGGGCGCCGAGTCCATGCTGGCCCGCCGCCCCGAGGCCGTCGGCCTGGCCCGCGAGGTGGGACTCGCCGACCGCCTCCAGCCGCCGGCCACCGCGTCGGCCTCCCTGTGGACCCGCGGCGCCCTGCGCCCCATGCCCAAGGGTCACGTCATGGGCGTGCCCGGCACCGCCGCCGCCCTGTCCGGGGTCCTGACCGAGGAGGGCCTGGCCCGCATCGAGCGCGACGCCGAGCTGCCCCGCACCGAGATCGGCGACGACGTGGCGGTGGGGGAGTACGTGGCGGCGCGCCTGGGCCGCGAGGTCGTCGACCGCCTCGTCGAACCGCTGCTGGGCGGCGTCTACGCGGGCGACGCCTACCGCATCTCCCTGCGTTCGGCCGTGCCCCAGCTCTTCGAGGCCGCCCGCACGCACACCTCCCTGACCGAGGCGGTGCGCGCGATCCAGGGCCGGACGGCCACCGCGCCCGCGACCGGCCCGGTGTTCATGGGCATCGAGGGCGGCATCGGCACCCTCCCGCCCGCTGTCGCGGAGTCGGTGCGCGCGCGGGGCGGCGAGATCGTCACCGGCGCGCCCGTGACGGAGCTGCGCCGCACCGCCGACGACGGCTGGCGGATCACCGCCGCCGACCGGGTGCTGCACGCCGACGCGGTCGTCGTCGCCCTCCCCGCCCGCCCCGCCGCCGAGCTGCTGCGCGCCGAGGCCCCCGCCGCGGCGGCCGAGCTGGCCGGGGTGGAGTACGCGTCGATGGCCCTGATCACCCTCGCGTACCGCCGCGCGGACGCCGCCACCCTCCCGGAGGGCAGCGGCTTCCTGGTCCCGCCGGTAGACGGCCGCACCATCAAGGCGTCCACCTTCGCCTCCCGCAAGTGGGGCTGGATCGACGCCGAGGACCCCGACGTGGTCGTCCTGCGCACCTCCGTGGGCCGGTACGGCGAGATGGAGGTCCTCGGCCGTGACGACGCCGGCCTGGTCGACGTGTCCCGGCGCGACCTGGAGCAGGCCACCGGTCTGGCCGCCGCGCCCGTCGCCACCCGCGTCACCCGCTGGCACGACGGCCTGCCCCAGTACCCCGTCGGCCACCACGCGCGCGTGGCCCGCGTCCGCGAACACGTCGCGAAGCTCCCGGGCCTCGCCGTGTGCGGAGCCGCCTACGACGGCGTCGGCATCCCGGCGAGCATCGCGAGCGCGTACGCCGCCGTCGACCAGCTCCACGGCGACCCGCGGGGTGTGCAGCGGCTCACGGCCCACCCGGTGCAGAGCCTGCACGGCGGAGCGGGAGAATAGGGTCATGAGTGACGACGCCTCCACCCCCGCCGCCGAGCGGATCCCCAACAAGGGCAAGCTGGCCAAGGACCTCAACGAGGTCATCCGCTACACCCTCTGGTCCGTCTTCAAGCTGAAGGACACCCTCCCCGAGGACCGCGCCGGGTACGCCGACGAGGTCCAGGAGCTGTTCGACCAGCTCGCCGCCAAGGACGTGACGATCCGCGGCACCTACGACCTGTCCGGGCTGCGCGCGGACGCCGACCTCATGATCTGGTGGCACGCCGAGACCGCCGACCAGCTCCAGGAGGCGTACAACCTCTTCCGCCGCACCAGGCTCGGCCGCGCGCTGGAGCCCGTCTGGTCGAACATGGCGCTGCACCGCCCCGCCGAGTTCAACCGCTCGCACATCCCGGCCTTCCTGGCCGACGAGACGCCGCGCGACTACATCAGCGTCTACCCGTTCGTGCGCTCCTACGACTGGTACCTGCTGCCCGACGAGGACCGCCGCCGCATGCTCGCCGACCACGGCAAGATGGCCCGCGGCTACCCGGACGTGCGCGCCAACACGGTCGCCTCCTTCTCCCTGGGCGACTACGAGTGGATCCTCGCCTTCGAGGCCGACGAGCTGCACCGCATCGTCGACCTCATGCGCCACCTGCGCGCCTCCGAGGCCCGCATGCACGTCCGCGAGGAGATCCCCTTCTACACCGGGCGCCGCAAGGATCTCGGCGAGCTGGTGGCCGGGCTGGCCTGATCGGTCGGCGTGGTTGTCGGGTCGGCCGGGGGTCCGGGGGTTGTCCCCCGGGGGAAGCAGCACCGGGCGCCGCAAGGATCTCGCGGAGCTGGTGGCCGGGCTGGCCTGAGCGCACCTCGTGAGCCGGTGGCCGGGCCGGTCAGGCCCTCGGCTCCGGCTCCGGGCGCGGGGCGCACGACGTGTCCCGCGCCGGGAGGCGGCCGTCCAGCAGGTACGCCTCCAGGTGGCCGTTGACGCACTCGTTCGGCCCGCCGCCGACGCCGTGCGACCCGGCGTCCCGCTCGGTCACCAGCACCGACCCCGACAGCCGCCGGCGCAGCTCCAGAGCCCCCTCGTACGGGGTCGCCGCGTCCTCTTCGGCGGCCAGGATCAGAGTCGGCGGCAGCTCACCCGGCCCGGTGCGCACGTCGAGCGGCTGCTGCCGGGGCGCCTGCCAGTAGGCGCACGGCAGGTTGGTCCACACGTTGTCCCACGTCTCGAACGGCGCCCGGCGGGCCAGCCGCGTGTTGTCCCGGTCCCAGACCTCGAAGTCCGTCGGCCAGGGCGCGTCGTTGCACTCGACGGCCGTGTACACGGCGTTGGAGTTCTCCGCCCCGACCGCGCCCTCCTCGGTCCGGGTCCCCGCCTGGTCGATCAGCGGCTGCGGGTCGCCCTTCAGATACGCCGACAGTGCCTCGGCGCGGTGCGGCCAGTAGTCGTCGTAGTAACCGGCCTTCAGGAACGCCCCCTGCAACTGCGCGGGCCCCACCGTCCCGCCCGCGGGCTGTGCCGCGAGCCGCTCGCTCGCCTCCTCGTAGCTGTTCTGAACCTCCCTCGGCGAGTCCCCGAGCCCGTACACGGCGTGGTGCTCGGCGATCCACTCCTTGAAGTCCGTCCAGCGGTCCTCGAACGCCTCCGACTGCTCCAGGTTGTTGCGGTACCAGATCCCCTCGGGATCGGGGTTCACCACCGAGTCGAACACCATCCGCCGCACCCGCGAGGGGAACAGCTCGGCGTACAGCGCCCCGAGGTATGTGCCGTACGACGCCCCCATGAACGTCAGCTTCTCCTCGCCCAGCGCGGCCCGCACGACCTCCAGGTCCCGGGCGTTGTTGAGGGAGTGGTAGTGCCGCAGCGCGTCCCCGGCCCGCTCGGCGCAGCCGCGCGCGTACGCCTCGGCCTCGGCGGCGCGCTGCTCCTTGTACGCGTCCGAGGGCCGCGTCGGCGCCGGACGGGGTCCCTTGAAGAAGTCCCCGGGGTCCTGGCACGACAGCGGCGCCGAGGGCGCGACCCCGCGCGGGGCGTATCCGACGAGGTCGTACGCGGCGGCGATCCGCTTCCACTCGGGCACCATGCCGACCAGCGGGAAGTACAGCCCCGAGGCGCCCGGTCCACCGGGGTTGTAGAGGAGCGCGCCCTGTCCGGGAACCTCGCGCCCGTCGTCGTCCGAGTGCTTGTGGGTGGCCCGCACCCGGCTGACGGTGAGCTCGATCCGCTTCCCGTCGGGGTGCGCGTAGTCCAGGGGCACGGTGACGGTGCCGCAGCGCATGGCGGCCGGCAGTTCCTCCGCCTTCGGGCACCTGCCGAACTCGATGCCGGCCGCCGCCGCGCGGGTGGCGGCCACGGCGGTGCCGCGCGCCTCGGCGGTTGTGGGCCCGCCCGGGGTCCCCTCCGCCGGAGCGGCGGCGAGGGTGGTCAGCAGCAAGGACCCGGCGGCCGAGTAGAGGGCGGCAGCTCGCATCGCGTATCCCTTCGGTGCACGGAGTGACACAAGGGATGTTTGGTACGGCGACCCGGCGAGGCAAGCACCGCCCCCGGGTGTCGGCGCCCAGTGCCTCCGTACGCCCCCGGCGCGTCAGCCCTGGCGCTCCTGGTACTCCTCGACGTGGCGCTCGCGGTGGGCGAAGGCCGCACGCAGGTCCGGTTCGCCGATCGCGTGCACGCCGCGCACGGCGACCGAGGTCAGGTACGTACGGTCGTCCGCCGAACCGTCGGCCTTCCGGACCAGGGCGCCGATCATCCGCTGCCCGGCCGGGGACGCCCAGCGCGAGTACGGGTGGACCTCCATCCGCGTGATGGCGAGGCACCCCAGGGTGAGGGTGAGCGGCAGCGCGAACCACAGGGCGATCAGCGGGCGCGGCTGGTCCACGGGCAGCGGCAGGGCCAGCGCGGCGGCGCCCAGCGCGACCACGGTGACGGCGGCGACCTGCACCCGCTGCACGCCGGCCGCGACACCGCGGGCGCCGTCCGGCACGGCGAGGCCCGCCCGGACCAGCCGGTCGGCCAGCCCCCGCACCGCTTCGGCGGCGGCCGCGGTGGCCCGCACCGGCGCTATCCGGGACTGCCCCTCGGGTCCTATCGCCCCTATCACCGAACGCTCCATCTCGTCCCGCCCGCAAGGGTCGACGACGGTCGCCCAGCCGGTGTGCGCGAGCAGCAGCCGCCGCTGGCGGGCCATGGAGACCAGCGTCAGGTCGGCGACCCTCCGGGGGCCGCCCGCCAGGAACGCCGCCTCGTACAGCGTCAGCGCGTGCTCACGGTCGACGGCGTGCGGGGCGGCGGCCGCCGCGCGCACGGCGGCCAGGCACAGCCGCAGGCACGCCAGGCCGGCGACGGCCCAAGCCGCCAGGAGGAGAAGGACCCAGAACATGCCGTACTTCTATGCCAAAGGCTTTCGCCGGCGCCATGCCCTGTTCACATTTCGGGACGCAGTGTTGTGGGTATGTGACGTTCCGTTTGTCCGGATCAGGCCAGGTCAGGTCCGGCCCGGTGCGGTCCGGCGGCGCAGCAGCGCCCGCCCGGTCGCACGCGCCCACCGCGCCCCGGGACGCCGCGGACGCGGCACCGGCCCCTCTCGCTCCAGCCACCACTCCCGCAACTCCCGCCGCACGGCCTCGTCCTGCGGGAGTCCGTCCCGCAGCAGATGCTCGGCGAAGTCGAGGGCGTCGCGGCGGTAGCCCCCGGCCATCGGCCGCCCCTGGGCGTAGGACAGGAAGGCCGGCCGGTATCCGGTGCCGAGGATCACCGGCAGTTCGGGCGCGACCTTCGCGACCACGTCCGCCCGCTTCCCGGCGAGCGCCCGCGCCTGCACGCCCAGCCGCACCCGGTCGAACCCCTCGGGCACGGGCGTCCCGGCGACCAGCGCGGACAGCAGCGCGGCCTGCGCGAGGGCCAGCCGCTGCCGTACGGCGTCCCCGGCGCCGGCCGCGTCCCGCGCGGCGGTCCGCCTCCCGGCGACGGGTCCGCCCGCCGCCGCCCGCCCCTTCTCCACGGCGGCGCGGATCGCCGCCACCTCGCCCTCCAGCTCCTCGGCCGCGGGGAAGTTCTCGTCGCGCTCCAGCAGGACACCGGGCGGCGCCACCCGCGAGGCGAGGTCGGTCAGGATGTCGAGCACCGGCTGCGCGACGGGGTGGGCGTGGCTGTCGTGCCACACGCCGTCCCGCTCGAAGCCGCCCGCGACATGGACGTAGGCGATGGCCTCCAGGGGCAGTTCGCCGAGCGCCTCGGCCGGGTCTTCACCGCGGTTGACATGGTTGGTGTGCAGGTTCGCCACGTCGATCAGCAGCCGCACCCCCGTCCGGTCGGCCAGCTCGTACAGGAACTGTCCCTCCGTCATCTCCTCGCCCGGCCAGGCGATGAGCGCGGCGATGTTCTCCACGGCGAGCGGCACGGGCAGCGCGTCCTGTGCGATGCGCACGTTCTCGCAGAGCACGTCAAGGGCGTCGCGGGTGCGCGGTACGGGCAGCAGGTGCCCCGCCTCCAGCCGCTGCGAGGCGGTCAGGGGGCCGCCCGCCCGGACGAACGCGATGTGCTCGGTCACCAGCGGCGACCCCAGTGCCTCGGCCCGTTCGGCCAGCGCCGCGAGCCGTCCGGCGTCCGGCCGTTCGGCCCCGCCGAGCCCGAGCGAGACCCCGTGCGGCACCACGGTCACCCCGCGCTCGCGCAACCGGACCAGGGACTCGGGCAGGTGCCCGGGGCAGAGGTTCTCGGACACGGCCTCGACCCAGTCGATGCCGGGCATCGCCTCTACGGCGCCGGCGATCTCCGGACGCCATCCGATACCGGTGCCCAGCCGTGCCGTTCGCTCCATGGTTCCGTCCCCCTCCTGCCGGTATGCCGGAGGTATCGCCCGGCGCACCCGGCCCGAACCCCGGGTAGGGCATGTTCAGAGCAACATCTGAGGTTCGGCGGGGGCGCCGGGCGTCAGCGCAGGTCGAGCCGCATCAGGATCCGGGGGTGGCCGGCCAGTACGGAGGTGGTGTCGGCGGCGTGGACGAACCCGGCGCGCTCGAAATTCTTCCGGATCCCGGCGTACGCCATGGTCAGGTCGACCCGGGCGTCCCCGTTGTCCAGCGGATACGCCTCGATGGCCGGAGCGCCCTGGGAGCGGGCGAAGTCGACCGCCCCGGCGATGAGGGCGTGCGAGATCCCTTGCTTGCGGTGACCGGGCCGTACGCGCACGCACCACAACGACCAGACCGGCAGGTCGTCCACGTGCGGGATCTTGCGGTTGCGGGCGAAGGAGGTGTCCGCGCGCGGCGCCACGGCGGCCCACCCGACCGGCTCGTCACCGTCGTAGGCGAGCACGCCCACAGGCGGCCCCGTGCGGCACAGTTCGGCGACGTGGGCGCCGCGGGCCGGGCCGCGCAGTTCGTTGTTGACCTTGGAGGGGACGCGGTAACTCAGGCACCAGCAGACGTTGGCCTGAGGGGACTTCGGGCCGAGCACCGCACGGACGTCCTCGAAGACCGAGGCCGGGCGGACGTCGATGGTCATGGCACCACGATGCCACGGCGTACGGTGCGACGTCCCGGAGCCGGCCGCCGTCAGCCCGGAAAGACGATCAGCCTGGAAAGACGATCAGCCCGGAAAGACGGCGTTGTGGATCTCGGACAGCCGCGGTTCGGCGTCCGGGAAGCCGGCCGCCTTCGTGGCGGGCAGGATGACCGGCAGATAGGCCTCCAGGGCCTCCCTGGACTCCCACACGTCCACCACGCGCAGGCCGTCCGCCGTGACGACGGCCAGGTGGCCGAGCAGGCCGCCGGGGGCCGGGCGTCCGGAACGAGTGCCTGCGGTCTCCTGGACCTCGTCGTACTGCTCGGCGGTGACGCCGGGATACTCGATCTCCATCAGCAGTGCCATACCACCACATTACGACCAGGCCGCGCGCCCTGCTCCCCGGCGGACCGGCGCCCACCCCGCGCCTACCGCAACGCGGGGTGGTCCGCCACCACCGTGCACGACCCCGGCGCGATCTCCGTGTACCCGGCGTCGCGGACCACCGGCAGCCCGCTCGTCGTGAGGGCCCGCCAGCGGTCCGGGCCTGGGGAGCGCACCGTCAGCGGGTACCCCGCCTCCCGCCAGGCGGCCCGGCCCGCGCCGTCCAGCTCCCACCAGGCGAGCTGCGCGCCGTGCCCGGCCTGGGCCATCGCCTTGCCGGCCGACATGTCCAGGTCCGGGTTCATCCACAGCACCGGCGCGGAGAGGTCGGCGTCGACCGGCGGCTCCGGGTCGTCGAGGTCGGTGCCCGAGACCTGGAGGCGGGCCAGGTCCTTGGGCCAGCCGTCCAGCGGGACCGGCGGGAAGACCCGTACCTCCGCCGTCTTCCCGGTGACCGTGATACCGGGCAGGGCCTCGGCCCGGCGCCACTCGGCGCCGCGCGCCCGCCGCACGACCTTGCGGATGCGTGCGTCCTGCCAGTCCCGCACCGCCCGGGCCCACTCGCCGTCGCCGGTGGACCGCTCGTCGCCCAGCATCACCAGCACCGCCCGGGCCGCGGTCTCCAGCGCGTCGGTACGGGGCGGGGGCGCCGCCCGCTCGATGCGGACGACCAGCGGCAGGACGAACTGCGGCGCGAGGTCGCGGTCGCCGGGCTCGGGGCGGAAGGGGCTGTCGGGGACGGGCGTCGTCGCGTCGTTGCTCACGAACACAGTCTGCCAAGCCGTGCGGACGCGAGAGGATGACCCCATGCGAAGCGAGCTACGGCTGGACGCGGTGGGCCGCCGCTACGGCGTCCGCGGGCCCTGGGTGCTGCGCGGCGTCGACCTGAGGCTGCCGCCCGGCACCCTGGTCCGGATCGAGGGCACCAACGGCACCGGCAAGTCGACCCTGCTGCGCCTGCTCGCCGGCATCGACGCCCCCACCGAGGGCCGGATCACCGGCCGGCCGCGCACGGCCTACGTCCCCGAGCGCTTCCCGCCCGCCCTGCCCTTCACCGCCGCCGCCTACCTCACCCACCTCGGCACCGTCCACGGGCTCTCCCGCCGGGCGGCGGCCTCGGCGGCCGGGCGGTGGCTGGAGCGACTGGGCGCCGCCGGGCACGCCGGCACGCCGCTGGAGCGGCTGTCCAAGGGCGGCAGCCAGAAGGTGGCCGTGGCGCAGGCCCTGCTCGCCGAACCGGACCTGCTCGTCCTCGACGAGGCCTGGACCGGGCTGGACGCCGACGCCCGGGAGGAGCTGGACCGGGCGGTCGCGGAACGGACGGCGGCCGGGGGCGCCGTCGTCTTCGTCGACCACGATCCGCGCCGCCTGGCCGGCGCGTCCGACGCCACGTACGTCGTCCGCGACGGCGCCCTGCACCGCCGTACCCGGCCCGCCCCGGTCGCGGACGGGCCGCGCGTCGTCGTCCGGGCGCACGGCCCGCGGGGCGGCACCCCGCCCGCCGAGGCGCTGCGGATCGCCGACTCGGCGGAGGAGGACCGCCCCGGCCGTCACACTCTCACCGTCCCCGCCTCCCACTCCGACGTCCTGCTGCGCGCGCTCCTGACCGCCGAGCCGCCGTGGCACGTGGCGAGCGTGCACGCCCAAAGGGAAGCCAGTGGACCGGCTCAGGAGGACCCCCGTTGACCGCCCTGTTCCGCTACCAGACCGCCCTGCTGCTGCGCTCCCGGCGCTGGCTCCCGCCCGTCGTCCTGTACGCCGCCGTCCTGGCCGTCGGTGTGCAGGGCGGACAGCCGGTGCTCGACTCGCTGGGCTGGGCGGCGGCCATGCTGCTGCCGGTCGCGGCCTGGCTGGTGCGCGTCTGCGTCACCGGTGAGCCGCCCGCCGCCCGCGGCTGCGTCTCGGCGGCACGGGGTCCCGCGCGGGCCCACCTGGCGTGCGTACTGGTCGCCCTGGCCGCCGCGGTCGTCCTGGGTGCGGCGGCGACCGCCGTCGTGACGGTGATCAGCGACCCGGCCGCGTCCGACCACGCCACCCGCGTCTCCCCGCTCGCGGCCGGCGGCTCGGGTCTGCTCGCCGTGCTCGTGTGCGCCCTGCTCGGCACGGCAGTCGGCGCGCTCACCTCCTGGCCGCTGCTCCGCTCACCCGGCCGTGCGCTCCCCGCGCTGCTGCTCGCGGCCCTGTTCGCCCTGGTGGCGACGGGTTCCCCGGCGCGCGCGGCGGTCAGCGGGCTGGTCACCGGCTCGCGGTCGGGCACCGTACCGCTGCCCCTGCTCCCGCTGGGCGCGGCGGTCCTGATCGCCGGGGCCGCGACCGCGGCGGCCTGCCGGCTCAGCTCGCGCAGGTCAGCCTGAGCAGGCCGTCCGCTGCGCCTCCTGCCACTCGCAGCGCGGGCACATGGTGATCCCCTTGTACGACTCGGCGTACTCCGTCGGCTCCCGGCACAGCACGCACTCGGCGTACGGCGGGCCGTCGGCCTTCGGCGGCCGGGTGGCGTCGATCAGGCAGTAGTCGTCGATGCGTTGGTCGTCGTCGCTGCTCATGCCTCCAGCGTAGGCCCGTCAGCGGCGGCCGTTCGCGGCGCCGATCAGCTCCGACACCTTCACGAAGCGGTAACCCCGGTCGCGCAGTTCGGGGACGATCTTCCGCACCGCCTCCTCGGTCACCGGAGCGGCGCTGCGGGTGCAGTGCATGACGACGACCGACCCCGGCTTCACCCCGTCCAGCACCTGCCGGGCCACCGCGTCGGCGTCGGTCGCGAACGCGTCGCCGCTCACCACGTCCCACTGCACGGCGGTGACGCCGGTGGCCGTCAGCGCCTTGAGAGCCGCCTTGTCGTAACAGCCGCCGGGGAAACGGAAGTACGGCATCGCATCCGGTACCCCGGCCTTCTCGAACGCCGCGTACGCCCGCTCCACGTCGGAGCGCATCCGGTCCTCGGACACGGTCGGCAGGCCGTAGCAGTCGTCGGTGTAGGCGTAGTGGCTGTAGGAGTGGTTGGCGACCTCGAAGCGCGGGTCCCGGCCGATGGACCGGGCGGCGTCCGGGTACTCCTCGGCCCACCGGCCGGTCATGAACACCGTGGCCGGCACGTCCAGCTTCCGCAGCGTCGCGATCAGCCGCGGATTGTCGAACCGTTCTCCGGCCGCGGCCCGCGGTCCCTGGTCGGCCGTCATGTCGGCGTCGAAGGTGAGGGCGATCGTCTTGCCCTCGGCACGCGGCCCGTGTTCGAAGACGGGGGTGAGCCCCGCCGGACCGGGCGCGAGGGTGGGCGCCCGGTCCGAGGCGGGCTCGGAAGCGGTGGCGGAGGGCGCGGACGGTGCCGGGCGGGGCGTCTGTCCGGGCTCGGTGGTGCCGCAGGCGGCGAGGGCGACGGAGGAGGCGGCCAGGGCGCACAGGGCGGCGGCGCGGCGTACGAGAGTGGTCACCGCATGAACGTACGAGCGTGATGTTCGGTTTGTATGACTATGGGTGCTGACGTGCCCGGGAGGTCACCCTCCCGGATCAGGCGCCGTCCTCCGGATCAGATGTCCCGCCGCTCCAGCGGTTTCGTCGCCGGGCCCTGGATCACCTTGCCGTCGGTGTCGAAGCGGGAACCGTGGCAGGGGCACTCCCAGGCCTTCTCGGCGGCGTTGAAGGCGACCAGGCAGCCGAGGTGGGTGCAGCGCGACGACACGGCGTGCAGCGCGCCCGCCTCGTCCCGGTAGACCGCCAGCCGGTCGCCGCCAGCCCGGACCAGGGCACCCTCACCGGGCGGCAGGGCGTCCACGGGCGGGGCGGGGCGCAGGCGGTCGCCGACGAAGTGCCGCGCCACCTCGGCCTGCGTCTTGAGGAACTCCGGCGCCTCGCGCACCGCCGTGCGCAGCCGCCGCGGGTCGTACAGCCCGCTCCACGCGCACTCCTCGCCGGTGATCTGCGCGGTGAGCAGCCGCCCCGCCATCATGCCGCCGCTCAGCCCCCACCCGCCGAAGCCGGTGGCGACGTACGTGTGCTTCGCGCCCGGGTGCAGCGGACCCACCATCGGCACGGTGTCCGTCGGGTCGATGTCCTGGGTGGCCCAGGCGTAGGTGAGGTCGACGCCGGGGAAGTGCTCGCCGGCCCAGGCGGACAGGCGGTCGAAGCGCTCCCGGGTGTCGCCCGTGCCGGGGGTGAAGTGCTCGCCGGTGACGATGAGCAGCCGGCGGCCCGCCTCGTCCAGGGGCGCGGTGCGGACCGAGCGGGTGTTCTCGTCCGGCGTGATGTACATGCCGTCCACGTCGCGGTCCGCCTCGATGCTCCCGGCGACGACCAGTTCGCGGCGCGGGGAGAGGCGGGCGAACAGCAGGGCCCGGTCGAAGATCGGGTAGTGGGTGGCGACCACGACGTCCCGGGCGGTGACCGTCGCCCCCGACTCCGTCGACACGCGGCACGGGCCGCCCTCGTCCAGGCCGTGCACGGTGGTGTCCTCGAAGATCCGCCCGCCGTGCGCCTCCAGGTCCTCGGCGAGGGCCAGCAGGTACTTGCGCGGGTGGAACTGGACCTGCCCGGTGACCTTGACCGCGCCCGCGACCGGGAACGGCAGCGCCGTCTCCGTCACGAACGACGCCGGCAGCCCCGCCTCCTTCGCGGCGGCCGCCTCGGCCCGCACCTCGTCCACCCGCTCGGCGTCGCCGACGTACGTGTACGCGTCCCGCGTCTCCCAGTCGCAGTCGATGCCCAGCTCGGCCACGATCCCCGCGGCGTGCTCGATCGCCTCGGACTGCGAACGGGCGTAGAGCCGGGCGCCCTCGGGGCCCCGGGTGCGGCGCAGCTTGTCGTAGATCAGGGTGTGCAGGGCGGTCAGCTTGGCGCTGGTGTACCCGGTGACCCCGGCGGCGACCCGCCCGGCCTCCAGTACCGCCACACTGCGCCCCGCCCGCGCCAGCTCCCAGGCCGTACTGAGCCCGGCGACGCCCGCGCCGATCACGGTGACGTCGACGTCGAGATCCTCCGCGAGGGCGGGGCGCGGTGCGCCGCCCGGTGCCGTCTGAAGCCAGTAGGAGTCGTTGACCTGCGCGTTCTCCGTCATGCGGAGCCGAGTACCCACAGGCCGGGGCTTCAGTGACCGGGCGGCGCGACCCGGCGGCGTGACTACCTGCGCCAGGGGCCCGTCACGGCGAACGTCGTCCCGGGCGTGTAGCAGTTGACGTACATCGTGTCCCCGTCGGGCGAGAAGGTCACCCCGGCGAACTCACCCCACTCGGGCTCCTCCTCCGACCCGATGTTCTGGGCGCCGCGGGCCATGGCATAGACGTCACCGCGCCGGGTCACGCCGTAGACGTGCTGGGCGCCGTTGCCGTCCTCGCAGACCATGAGGCCGCCGCTGGGGGCCAGGCAGATGTTGTCCGGGGACTCGCCCGGCAGCTGCACGTCGGTGTCCGGGCCGAAGACGATCACCAGGGTGAGCCGGCGCCGCTCGGGGTCGTAGCGCCAGATCTGCCCGTAGTGGTCGGCCGCCGAACCGTCCGCGCTGCGGGCGAAGGACGACACGAAGTAGACGCTGCGCCCGCCCCAGTAGCAGCCCTCCAGCTTCTGCGCGTGGGTGATGCCGCCCCGGCCGAAGTCCTGGTGCCGGATCGGGGTCTCGGCGGCCAGCGGGTCGGGTACGTCGACCCACTCGACGCCGTCGAAGCAGGCGCCCGTCTCCTGGATCGAGGACAGGTCGGGCACGCCGGGCACGCGCATCGCCTGGAGCCGCCCGCCCGCCCGCAGCGAGCCCGTCCCGCCCAGCGGCTTCTCGGGCAGGAACCGGTAGAAGAGGCCGAACGGCCGCTCGAAGGCGTCCTCCGTCTCGTAGACGACGCCCCGGCGCGGGTCCACGGCGATCGCCTCGTGCTGGAAACGGCCCATCGCGGTCAGCGGCACCGCGCCGGTGCGGTGCGGGTCCACCGGGTCGACCTCGAAGATGAAGCCGTGGTCCTTCGTGTAGCCGTTGGTGCCGGCCCTGTCCTCGGTCTCCTCGCAGGTCAGCCAGGTGTGCCACGGGGTGGGGCCGCCCGCGCAGTTGACGGCCGTACCGGCGATCGCGACCCGTTCGTCACGGACGTGGTTGCGGTGGTCCAGGGTGAGGGCGGTGCAGCCGCCCTTGCCCTCCGGGTCGTACGTCAGGCCCTTCACCGTGGGCACGGGGACCCGGCCGTTGGCACGGTTCTCGTGGTTGCGGACGAGGTGGACGCCGCCGTGGCGGCCCCGGGAACGCGCGGCGAAGGCCGCCATGCCGTCGTGGTTGGACGGGACGGGGCCCTCGCCGGAGCGCAGTTCGTCGCCCTCGCGGGACAGGACCCGGTAGCGGAATCCTCTCGGCAGGTCGAGCAGGCCGTCGGGGTCGGGGATCAGAGGGCCGTAGCCGGTGCGGCCCGGGGAGTGGGCGGCGGCGGTGCCGGCGAACAGCTCGGAGAGGGCTCCGGTGAAGGCGATGCCTGCGCCCAGGGCCCCGCTACGGGCGAGCACCTGGCGTCGGGTTGCGGACATGGGGTGACCTTCCTGCTGGCGGACAGGACTGTGACCCGCTGTGTCTATCACCTGGCACGTTTCCCGGGAACCATGCGCGCTACACGCGTCACATGCCGGCCGGCCGCTCCTGGGTGTGGCCGGGAGGCACCCGCTGCGGGTTCTCCAGGAACCGCAGCAGCTCCACCGGGAACGGCAGCACCAGCGTCGAGTTCTTCTCCGCGGCCACCGCCACCACCGTCTGCAGCAGCCGCAGTTGCAGCGCGGCCGGGGTCTCCGACATCTCCCGCGCCGCCTCGGCGAGCACCTTGGAGGCCTGGCGCTCGGCGTCGGCGTTGATGACCCGGGCCCGCCGCTCGCGGTCGGCCTCGGCCTGCCGGGCCATCGAGCGCTTCATGGTCTCGGGCAGCGACACGTCCTTGATCTCGACGCGGTCGATCTGCACGCCCCAGCCGATGGCCGGGCTGTCGATCATCAGCTCCAGACCCTGGTTCAGCTTCTCCCGGTTGGACAGCAGGTCGTCCAGGTCGCTCTTGCCGATGATGGACCGCAGCGACGTCTGCGCCATCTGGGACACCGCGAACTTGTAGTCCTCGACGCGGATGAGCGCGTAGGCGGCGTCGACCACCTTGAAGTAGACGACCGCGTCCACGCGGACGGTCACGTTGTCCCGGGTGATGCCCTCCTGGGCGGGCACCGGCAACGTCACGATCTGCATGTTCACCTTGTGCAGCCGGTCCACCACCGGGACGATCATGGTGAAACCGGGCTGTCGCACCTCACCAGCCAGCCGGCCGAGCCGGAGGACGACCCCGCGCTCGTACTGCTTGACGATCCGCGCCGCCGACGCGATGTACAGCACCCCGGCGCTCCCGGCGGCGGCAGCCGCGGTCAGCAGCTCCTGGAGCATGGCGACCTCCTCGCACTGAGGACCGTTTCGCCTACTCCTGTCACGATATGCCGGAGGCCCGGCCCGAGGCCATGCCCCGGACCGGACCTCCCGCATGTCGACGGGTGTCGACGGGGGCCGACGGGCCTACACCGCCGCCTTCGCCGGTTCGGTGACCTTCACCGGGTCCGTGCCGGTGGAGCTGTGCCGCTCGGCCCAGTTCTCCAGCGCGGTGCGGCAGGCGTGGTCCAGGTGGTGCAGTCCGGACAGGTCCAGCTCGACCGGCCGGTCCTGCGGCAGCGCCTCCAGGCTCTCCAGGATCTTCGGCAGCCTGAGGAAGGTCGCGTTGCCCGTCAGGTGCGCCTGGACCGGGCCGGCGCCCTTGTCGACGATCTCCAGCTTGAGGTGCGAGGCCTCCCAGGCGGTCTTGACCACGGACAGGGCCAGACCGATCAGCACGCCCTCGAACATGTTCACCGCGACGATGGACACCGCCGTGACCACCAGGATCAGCGCCTCGCCCCGGTGAGTACGCCACAGCGGCACGAGGCCGCGGAACGGGATCAGCTTCCAGCCCGCGTGGACCAGGATGCCCGCCAGCGCGGGCAGCGGGATCAGGGCCAGCACGGACGGCAGCAGCGCCGCGAACAGCAGCAGCCACACGCCGTGCATCACCCGGGACGCCTTGGTGCGCGCGCCCGCGTTGACGTTGGTGGAGCTGCGCACGATGACCGCGGTCATCGGCAGGGCGCCGAGGACGCCGCACACCGTGTTGCCCGCGCCCTGCGCCACCAGCTCCTTGTTGTACTCGGTGCGCGGGCCCTTGTGGAGCCGGTCCACCGCCGCGGCGCTGAACAGGCTCTCCGCCGAGGCGATCAGCGTGAAGGCGACGACCGTGCCGAGCAGGCCCACGCTCGCCAGCTCGCCGAAGGCGTCGGCGCCGGGCGGCTGGATCACGTCCAGCAGGCCGCTGACCTCGACGGTCGCGACCGACAGCCCGAACGCCGCCGTGACCGCCGTGGCCAGGCCGACCGCGGCCAGCGCGCCCGGCACGGTCTGTACCCGCTTCGGCAGCCGCTTCCACAGCACCATCACGGCGACCGTGCCCGCGCCGAGGGCGAGCGAGGTCAGCGCCTCGGTGCTGCCCAGCGCGTCGGCGGCGGCCCCGGGCAGCCCGGTGAGCTTGTCGAGGCCGGAGGCGGGCGCCTCCAGACCGGCCGCCGAGTACAGCTGGCCCGCGATGAGCACCAGGCCGATGCCGGCCAGCATGCCCTCGACGACCGACAGGGAGATCGCCCGGAACCAGCGCCCCAGCTTCAGGGCGCCCATGGCGAGCTGGATCAGCCCGGTGGCCAGCACGATCACGCCGAGTGCGGCCAGTCCGTACGAGTCGACCGCGCCGAAGACCAGCACGGTCAGGCCGGCGGCCGGACCGGACACCTGGAGGCTGCTGCCCGGCAGGAACCCGGTGACCAGGCCGCCCACGATCCCGGTGACCAGGCCGAGTTCGGCCGGGACGCCGGAGGCGACGGCCACGCCCACGCACAACGGGAGGGCGACCAGGAAGACGACGAGCGAGGCGGTGAAGTCCTGCCGCAGGTGCGGGAACTTGTGGGATATCGAGGTCATGGCGGCGCTCACAGCGTCTCGAACGCGTCGGTGTCCGCCCGGTGTTCGCGTACGACCCCGGTGTGGACCTCGTAGTACCAGCCGTGCATCCGCAGCCGGCCCTCCGTCAGCCGCCGCTCGACGCACGGGTAGGAGCGCAGCCGCAGCAGCTGCGACAGGACGTGGTGCTGGACGGCCTCGGCGACCGTCGGGTCGGCGGGATCGCAGGGCTTCGGTTCGTCCGCGGCCTCGGCCAGCCAGTCGCGGACGGCGGGTACGGCGGTCAGGTCGTCCCCGCGCACCAGGGCGCCGACGGCGCCGCAGTGCGAGTGGCCGCAGACCACGATGTCCGAGACGCCGAGGACCTCGACGGCGTACTCGACGGTGGCGGCCTCGCCGGAGGGGTGCCCGGCGCCGTACGGCGGGACGATGTTGCCGGCGGTGCGCAGCTCGAAGAGCTGGCCGGGCCGGGCTCCGGTGATCAGGGCCGGTACGACCCGGGAGTCGGAGCAGGTGATGAACAGGACTTCGGGCGACTGGCCTTCGGCGTGCCCGGCGAACTCCTCAGGGCGCTGTCCGAACGTGCGGGCGTTGTCGATGAGGGGCTGCATGATGTGGTCGTTCCTCCTGGCGCGCCGTGGGGGCGCGTCGGACGGTCAGGACAGAGGTGGGGGATGTGCCGACCGGTCCCTCAGCAGCGGAAGACCTGCAGCGCCGCGGGGGAGTGGTCCGTCGCGGATCTGGGGCGGTGCTCGGCCCCGCGGCCGGGGACGACGGGTTCGGGCACCCCCAAGGCGGCGTGCCGCAGCAGCGGGCGCTGAGGGGTGTCGGGCTGGGGCGCGGCGGTGCCGCGGTGGCGGTCGCGGACGCGCGGGGCGGTGGTCGGCCCGCCCGGACGGCCGGCCTCGTGGCAGGTGACGGTCTCGTCGTACGGCGTCGCGCCGGAAGCGGTGGTTCCGGCGCGGGCGGGGGCCACGGCTTCACCGCCCGTATGCGCGGATGCGAAGGAAGCGGCGGGAGCGAAGAACTGGAGCGCGAACAGGACGGCGGCGAGGAGCGGAACCACGGTCCGGGCCGTCGTGCCTCGGAACATGCGCCCCCTTCCAGGCAGTTCCTGCCGCTGGTATATGCCGGGGCAAGGTCAATGCCCGGCAAACGCATGGTCAATGCGCGGTCAAGAAACACGTTAACCCTGCAAAGAGCTTTGCAGGGTTAACGGGGAGTTACGGGTCGAAGAGAGCCCGAAAATGGCGGCTGGTTTGGCGGGAACCGGCTGTTCCGGGGCCCTCAGGGCGTGTCGACCAGGCGGGCCGCGTCCCGGGCCAGCGCGGTGAGCCGGGAGATCGCCCGGAAGTACTTCTTCCGGTACCCGCCCCTCAGCATCTCCTCGCCGAAGAGCCGGTCGAAGGGCAGCCCGGAGGCCAGGACGGGTACCTCGCGGTCGTAGAGCCGGTCGGCGAGGACGACGAGGCGCAGCGCGGTCGACTGGTCGGGCACCGGGCGCACCCCGGTCAGGCAGACGGCCGCGACACCGTCGGTCAGGGCGCCGTAGCGGCTGGGGTGGACGCGGGCGAGGTGGTCGAGGAGGGCGGGGAAGTCGTCCAGCGAGGCGGCCCCGGTGGCCCGCGCCGCGCGGGTGACCTGCTCGTCGGAGTACGGTGCCGGCGCCTCGGGCAGGCCGCGGTGACGGTAGTCCTCGCCGTCGATGCGCAGGGCGCGGAAGTGGGCGGACAGGCCCTGGATCTCGCGCAGGAAGTCGGCGGCGGCGAAGCGGCCCTCGCCGAGCTTGCCCGGCAGCGTGTTGGAGGTGGCGGCGAGCGCGACGCCGGCCTCCACGAGCCGGCCGAGCAGGCTGGAGACGAGGACGGTGTCCCCGGGGTCGTCGAGCTCGAACTCGTCGATGCACAGGAGACGGTGGTCGGAGAGGGTCCGCACGGTCTGCTGGAAGCCGAGGGCGCCGACGAGGTTGGTCAGCTCCACGAAGGTGCCGAACGCCTTGCGCTCCGGCTCCGCCGGGGTGGCGTGCCACAGGGAGGCCAGCAGGTGGGTCTTGCCGACGCCGTAGCCGCCGTCGAGGTAGACGCCGCGGGGTCCGGTGGGGGCCTTCGGTGCCTTGCCGCGGCCGAAGCCGAAGAAGCCGCGCCTGCCGGTGGCGGTGGGGCTCGCGCCCAGTCCGGCCGCGAAGTCCTCCAGGGC
>NZ_JAGMUF010000109.1:0-5278 GCF_019049125.1 Streptomyces sp. AC602_WCS936
CCCCCGGCCCCCGCAAACGCCGGGCCCCCACCAACCCGCCCCGTACCCAGGCACCCGCCCCCACACCGGCGGTACCCTGACCAGCACATCCACACAAACCCAACCGCCCCCGAAGGGAACCCCCATGCCGCTCGAAGCCGGCCTCCTGGAGATCCTCGCCTGCCCGGCCTGCCACGCCCCCCTCAAGGAGCAGGACGCCGAGCTGATCTGCACCGGCCAGGACTGCGGCCTGGCGTACCCGGTGCGCGACGGCATCCCCGTCCTCCTCGTCGACGAGGCCCGCCGCCCCGAGTAACCGACGGCCCGCCGCCACCCCGCCGCGCACCCCGACGAACGCTCCCGGCGATCGGAGACAGCCGCCATGCTCGACGAAACGCTCCTCGACTCCCCGGAGCGCCTCACGGACGCCGACCGCCGCGGCCTCCTGCGCGGCGCCGCCGAGGCCGGCGCCCGCGTACGCACCGCCGCCCGGCACGCCGCCGAGGCCGGCGTCGGCAACCTCAAGCCCGACGGACGCCCCCGCGCCGTCCTCATCGCCGGCCCCGGCGCCGCCGCCACCCACGCCGCCGACCTCCTCGGCACCCTGGCAGGCGCCGGAAGCCCCGTCACCCGCCTCGCCCCCACCGGCGTAGCACCCGCCGCCGGCGCCCTGCGCTGGGAACTGCCCGGCTGGACCGGCTCGGTCGACCTCCTGCTGATCGCCACCCCCGACGGCACCGAGCCGGGCCTCGCCCTGCTCTCCGAACAGGCCTACCGCCGGGGCTGCACGGTCGTCGCCGTCGCCCCCGCCCGCTCTCCGCTCAGCGAGTCGGTGAACGCCTCGCACGGCCTGTTCATCCCCATGGCGACCGCGCCCTACGACCACGACGAGCCCCTCGCCGGCGCCGCCCCCGGCGTGCTGTGGGCGCTGCTCACGCCGTTCCTCGCGCTCCTCGACCGCACCGGCCTGCTCGAAGCGCCCCCCGAGGCCGTCGAGAAGGTCGCCGACCGCCTCGACCGCATCGCCGAACGCTGCGGGCCCGCCATCGCGACCTACAGCAACCCCGCCAAGACCCTGGCGGCCGAGCTCGCCGACTCCCTCCCCGTCATCTGGACCGAGGGCACCTCCGCCGGACCGGCCGGCCGCCGCTTCGCCGCCGCCCTCGCCGAACTGTCCGGCACCCCGGCCGCCGTCGCCGAACTCCCCGAGGCCGTGGACGCGCACAACGCCCTGCTCGCCGGCCGGCTCGCCGCCGCAGCCGACCCCGACGACTTCTTCCGCGACCGCGTCGAGGACACACCGGCCCTGCACGCGCGCGTGGTGCTCCTGCGCGACCGCCCCATCGGCGGACTCACCGCCGCCCCGGGCGCCCGCGACGTGGCCCTCGGCCACGACACGCCGATCAGCGAACTGGAACCCGAAGCGGGCGGCGAGCTGGAGACCCTCGCCGAACTGATCGCCATCACGGATTTCGCCGCCGTTTACCTGGCGCTCGCCTCGGGCGCCTGATCTCGTACGCACCACCGCGTACACCTCCGTACGCCAAGGACACGCACCGGCAGAGAGAGCCCATGGACCGCCTCGACAACACCGTCCGCCCCTACGCCTGGGGCTCCACCACCGCGATCCCGGCGCTGCTCGGGACCGAGCCGACCGGCGAACCGCAGGCGGAGATGTGGATGGGCGCCCACCCCGGCGCCCCCTCCCGCACCGGCCGGGGCACCCTCGCCGACGTCGTCGACGCCGACCCCGAGCAGGAACTGGGCGCCGCCTCCGTGACCAAGTTCGGTCCCCGACTGCCCTTCCTGCTCAAGCTCCTCGCAGCCGGCGCCCCGCTCTCCCTTCAGGTCCACCCCGACCTCGCGCAGGCCAAGTCCGGCTACGAGGACGAAGAGCGCCGCGGCGTCCCCTTGGACGCCCCGCACCGCAACTACAAGGACGCCAACCACAAGCCCGAACTGATCTGCGCCCTCACCGAGTTCGACGGCCTGTGCGGCTTCCGCCCGCCCGCCGAGACCGCCGACCTCCTCGACGGGCTCGGCATCGCCTCCCTCAAGCCCTACGCCGACCTGCTGCGCGCCCACCCCGAGGACGCCGCCCTGCGCGAGGTCCTCACCGCGATCCTCACCGCCGACCCCGAGGACATGTCCCGCACGGTCACCGAGACCGCGGCCGCCTGCGACCGCCTCGGAGGCGCCTACACGCCCTACGCCGACATCGCCCGCCACTACCCGGGCGACCCCGGCGTCCTCGCCGCGATGCTCCTCAACCACGTCCGGCTCCAGCCCGGCGAGGCCCTCTACCTCGGCGCCGGCATCCCGCACGCCTACCTCGACGGCCTCGGCGTCGAGATCATGGCCAACTCCGACAACGTCCTGCGCTGCGGCCTGACCCCCAAGCACGTCGACGTCCCCGAACTCCTGCGCATCGTCCGCTTCGAGGCCGGCGACCCCGGCGTCCTGCGCCCGGAGGCGTCACCCGACGGCGAAGAGGTCTACGACACCCCGATCGACGAGTTCCGCCTGTCCCGGTACGTCCTCCCCGAGGGCACCGCCGCCCACGACCTCACCCTGCCCACCCCGCAGATCCTGCTCTGCACGACCGGCACCGTACGGACGGGCGAACACGAACTGACCCCCGGCCGCTCAGTCTTCGTCCCGGCCGGCGAGCAGGCCGAAGTGTCCGGAAGCGGCACGCTCTTCCGGGCCACCGTGCGCGTCTGACGGCGACCGACACCGGACCGAGAGACACCCGACACCGGACTGAGAGGCACCCGACGGGGCATCCGGCACGTCGGGGCCCGCGCGGGCTGCAACAATGGCGCACCGCTAGCAGACCAGGCAGATGAAGGCGAAGGGACAACGCGACACATGAGCGCGTCAGGCGGCACCAAGGCGATCGTGGCGGCACTGCTCGCCAACCTCTCGATCGCGGTAGCGAAATTCGTGGCGTTCCTCTTCAGTGGATCGTCGTCGATGCTCGCCGAGTCCGTGCACTCCCTCGCCGACTCCGGCAACCAGGGACTCCTGCTCCTCGGCGGCAAGCGCGCCCAGCGCGCCGCCACCCCGCAACACCCCTTCGGCTACGGCCGGGAACGCTACATCTACGCCTTCCTCGTCTCCATCGTCCTCTTCTCGGTCGGCGGCATGTTCGCCCTCTACGAGGGCTACGAGAAGATCAAGCACCCGCACGAGATCGACCACTGGTACTGGCCGGTGGGCGTCCTGGTCTTCGCGATCATCGCCGAGACCTTCTCCTTCCGGACCGCCATCAAGGAGTCCAACGTCCTGCGCGGGAAGAAGTCCTGGAAGGAGTTCGTCCGCCACGCCAAGGCCCCCGAGCTGCCGGTCGTCCTCCTGGAGGACCTGGGCGCCCTCGTCGGCCTGATCCTGGCCCTCGGCGGCGTCGGAATGGCCCTGCTCACCGGTGACGGCGTCTGGGACGGCATCGGCACCCTGTGCATCGGCGTGCTGCTCATCCTCATCGCGCTGGTCCTGGCCGTCGAGACCAAGTCCCTGCTCCTCGGCGAGGCAGCGGGCACAGAGGCGGTCCAGCAGATCGAGGCCGCGATCGTCGCGGGCGACACCGTCACCGGCGTCATCCACATGCGCACGCTCCACCTCGGCCCCGAGGAGCTGCTCGTCGCCGCCAAGATCGCCGTCCGCCACGACGGCACGGCCACCGAGATCGCCTCCGCCATCGACGCCGCCGAGACCCGTATCCGCGAGGCCGTCCCGATCGCCCGCGTCATCTACTTGGAACCGGACATCTACAGCGAGTCCGAGGCCGCCAAGGGCCCGGACCGCGAGGCCACCCCCGGCGGCCCCAGCACGCCCCCCGCCGCCCACTGACCTCGCTCCTCCCGCACCACCGGGCCCGCCGATCCACTCGGCGGGCCCGTCGCCTTCCCTCCCCAGGGCCGGCCCGTCACGCTTCGTGAACGTCCGGAAGTCTTCGGAGGCGGACTGGGGACGGTGGGCACCACCGGTGTAGCTTGGGACGGAGCCAGACGTCGCTGCTGATGGCGGTCGGGCGGTCCAGGTACGGACCGGCCGAGGGAGAGAGGGCCTCCGACGGACTGCGCTGCGCGTACGCGGGCATGCCTGTGTCCTCTTCTGGGCACCCCTGTGTCCGCCGCCGCGCAGGTCAGCCGTACCCACCCTCGACCCAACACGAGGAGCAGCTCGCAATGACGACTGTCGACAACCGACAGGACTTCAAGGTCGCCGACCTCTCCCTGGCCGCGTTCGGCCGCAAGGAGATCACCCTCGCCGAGCACGAGATGCCCGGCCTGATGGCGATCCGCAAGGAGTACGCCGAGGCCCAGCCCCTCGCCGGCGCCCGCGTCACCGGCTCCCTGCACATGACCGTGCAGACCGCCGTCCTCATCGAGACCCTGGTCGCCCTCGGCGCCGAGGTCCGCTGGGCGTCCTGCAACATCTTCTCCACCCAGGACCACGCCGCCGCCGCCATCGCCGTCGGCCCGAACGGCACGCCCGACAACCCGCAGGGCGTCCCGGTCTTCGCCTGGAAGGGCGAGACCCTTCAGGAGTACTGGTGGTGCACGGAGCAGGCGCTGACCTGGCCGGACAGCCCGACCGGCGGCCCGAACATGATCCTGGACGACGGCGGTGACGCCACCCTCCTCGTCCACAAGGGCGTCGAGTACGAGAAGGACGGCAAGGTCCCCTCGGTCGACACCGCCGAGTCCGACGAGCACCGCGTCATCCTCGAACTCCTCACCCGCACGGTGAGCGAGAGCCCGCAGAAGTGGACCCAGCTGGCGTCCGAGATCCGCGGCGTGACCGAGGAGACGACGACCGGCGTGCACCGTCTGTACGAGATGCATCGCGACGGCACCCTGCTGTTCCCGGCGATCAACGTGAACGACGCGGTCACCAAGTCGAAGTTCGACAACAAGTACGGCTGCCGCCACTCACTGATCGACGGCATCAACCGGGCCACGGACGTGCTGATCGGCGGCAAGACCGCCGTCGTCTGTGGCTACGGTGACGTGGGCAAGGGCTGCGCGGAGTCCCTGCGCGGCCAGGGCGCCCGGGTGATCATCACGGAGATCGACCCGATCTGCGCGCTGCAGGCGGCGATGGACGGCTACCAGGTCACGACGCTGGACGAGGTCGTGGACCAGGCGGACATCTTCGTCACCACGACCGGCAACAAGGACATCATCATGGCCTCGGACATGGCCAGGATGAAGCACCAGGCGATCATCGGGAACATCGGCCACTTCGACAACGAGATCGACATGGCCGGCCTGGCCAAGACCCCCGGCATCGT
>NZ_JAGMUF010000109.1:5288-8985 GCF_019049125.1 Streptomyces sp. AC602_WCS936
TAAGCCGCAGGTCCACACCTGGACCTACCCCGACGGCAAGGTCCTGATCGTGCTGTCCGAGGGCCGGCTGCTGAACCTGGGCAACGCCACCGGTCACCCGTCGTTCGTGATGTCCAACTCGTTCGCGGACCAGACGCTGGCCCAGATCGAGCTGTTCACCAAGCCCGACGCGTACCCGACCGACGTCTACGTGCTGCCCAAGCACCTGGACGAGAAGGTCGCCCGCCTCCACCTCGATTCTCTCGGCGTCAAGCTGACCACGCTCCGTCCGGAGCAGGCGGAGTACATCGGCGTCCAGGTCGAGGGCCCGTACAAGGCGGACCACTACCGCTACTGAGCCCCACCGAGCCCCGTCGGCTCCTACGAGACAGGCCCCCGCACCCCCGTGTCGGGGGCCTGCCCCGTTGGCGGCCTCAGCGGCCGGACCAGCAGCCCGTCACCACCCAGGAACCCCCATGCCCCGCGGCCGGTATTCGCTCCACGATCCGCACGACCACACCCCCCTCGCGGAAGAACACTTCCAATGCGCCCCCGGCCCCTCCGGCTGGCGCTACGTCTCTCGGCTGACCACACCCGCCGGAGACCACCACGGCTCCGTCGACCTCGCCCTCGACGAACTCGGCCGCCCCATCCGCCTCGAACTCCACCTCGCGAGCTGGCAGGTCCGCGGCGCGGCCATCGACGGTGTCACCTGGGTCCGTACCGACCCCACCGGAGTCCACGCCACCGAAGGCAATGCGCGCGCCCACGCCTTCACCGGCACCTCCCCGGCCTTCCTCGTCGCCGCCACCCGTCTCCTGCGCCTCACCCCCTCCGCCGCGGCCACCCGCGTACGCCTCGTCGCCCTCACTGATCCGGTCCTCGCCCCCCGCACCCTGGACCAGTCCTGGGCCTTGGTGAACAGCGAAGCACACGCCACTGACAACGGCCCCCTGACCGTGGACGAATACCAGGTCACAGCCCTGGACACGGGCGAACAGCACCTCGTGCACATCGCCGGGGACGTCGTACTCGCGGCCCCCGGGATCGAGTTGGAGGACCTCGCGTCGCCGCCGTCCGTGTTCCCGTGAGGCCCCGGTCGGCACGTCTTACGCCGGCGGCACGAATCCCGTACCGGGGCGACCGTCCGAAGACGAGGTCGGCGGCACCGCGGGAGGCGCTGCCGACGGCGGAACCGGCGGCGTCGTCGGACGGACCGGCGGGGGAGGAGTCACAGGCTCCGTCACCGACGGCACCCCGGCCGCGGGCGCACCCCCGCCCGAGGGCGCACTCCCGAACGCCCGCCGGGCCTCCCGGGCCTGACGCTCGTGCATCATCGCCGCCAGGTACGCGGCGGGCGGTACTTCCCTGGGCGCCGGAGCCCCCGTCCGGGCAGCCACGTCCGCGGCGAGCCGCTCCGCCATCGCCCAGCCGACCCGGGGATCCAGTTGCCCCATGCGCGTGAGGTACTGGCGTACGGCAAGCCACAGATCATCGGGCACCGCGGACAGGTCCAGCTCGGAGAACCGCCCGGCCAGCCAGGGCGGAGGGGGCGGCATGAAGCCCGTCGCCGGGACCGGCACCCGCTCCCGCACGACCAGGGTCCCCGCGAACACGTCACCGAGCCGCCGCCCCCGCGCCGACACCAGCGAGGCGATACAGGCGACGACACCGAACGTCATGAGGATCTCGATCACTCCGATCAGGCCCCGCACCAGCGAGTGCCGGAATCGGATCGGCCCGCCGTCGTCCCGCACCACCCGCAGCCCGCAGGCCATCTTCCCGAGCGACCGCCCATGACTGAGCGTCTCCACCGCGATCGGCCCGCCCACCAGGACGAGGACGAAGGCCGCGATCGACAGCGCGGTCTGTGCCGCCATGTCCAGGGAGGCCGTGGAGGCCACCAGCACGATGGTCACCGCCACGTAGACGGCCACCGCCACCGCCAGATCGAGCAGGACGGCCAGCGCCCTGCTGGGCAGCCTCGCGGGGCGCAACTCCAGCGCCACCGCCTCGCCCGTCACCAGCTCGCTCACGCCTGCCGCCCTTCCCCTGACTGCCCCCGTCCCCGCCAGTCTGCCAAGCTGAGGACACACCGCGCCGCAGTACGACAAGCTGATCCACGACGAGCCGCCGACGATAGCCGAGGAGCAGGCACACCGATGGACCTCGACGTCTTCGTCTCCGCCCACCGCGCGGAGTGGGACCGCCTCGACGCCCTGCTCCGGCGCCAGCGCCGACTGACCGGCGCCGAGACCGACGAACTCGTCACCCTCTACCAGCGCACGGCCACCCACCTCTCCCTGATCCAGTCCAGCGCTCCCGACCCGCAGCTGACCGGCCGGCTCAGCCAGTTGGTGGCCCGCGCGCGCAGTGCCGTGACCGGCACCCGCCGGGCCTCCTGGCGCGACGTCACCTGCTTCCTCACCCATCAGTTCCCCGCCGCCGTCTACCGGGCCCGACACTGGTGGGTCCCCACCGCTCTCCTGTCGACCGCCGTCGCGGCCCTCCTGGGCTGGTGGATCGGCACGCACCCGGAAGTCCAGGCCACCATCGCGGCCCCCAGCGAGCTGCGCGAGCTCACCCGCCCGGGCGGCCAGTACGAGACGTACTACTCCAGTCACCCCGCGACCTCCTTCGCCGCGCAGGTCTGGACGAACAACGCGTGGGCCGCCGCGCTCTGCCTGATCCTGGGCGTCTTCCTGGGCCTGCCGGTCATCTGGATCCTGTTCCAGAACATGCTCAACCTCGGCGTCGGCTTCGGCCTGATGTCGTCGGCCGGCCGCCTCGACACCTTCCTGGGTCTCGTACTGCCGCACGGTCTGCTCGAACTGACCGCGGTCTTCGTGGCCGCCGGCACCGGCCTCCGCCTCGGCTGGACACTCATCGACCCCGGCCCACGCACCCGTCGCGTAGCCCTCGCGGAAGAAGGCCGGGCCGCCATCGGCATGGCGATCGGCCTCGCCCTGGTCCTGTTCGTCTCGGGAGCCATCGAAGGCTTCGTCACCCCCTCCGGCCTGCCGACCTGGGCCCGCATCACCATCGGAGTCGTCGCCGAGCTGGCCTTCCTCGCCTACGTCTACGTCGTGGGCGGGCGTGCCGCGCGGGCCGGCGACACGGGTGACGTCGAGGCATCCGAACGCAGCGCCACCGTGCCCACGGCCGCCTGATGTGCGTCAGCCCCCGTCGAGCTGCTAGTGTCCTCTTCGTTCCCGCAAGAGCCGTTGACACGGAGCGAGCGGGGAGGTAGATTCGAACAGTTGCCTGGAGAGGGGTTCACTCCCCGGAGGGTGACAGTGAGAAACTATCGGCTTCTCCCGGATCACAGAATTCGGCGAAGCACTCTCCCGATGAATCGGAAATGAACGGCCGGTCAGACCGGCTCAGAACTTCTGATAAAGTCGGAACCGCCGGAAAGGGAAACGCGAAAGCGGGAACCTGGAAAGCACCGAGGAAATCGGATCGGAAAGATCTGATAGAGTCGGAAACGCAAGACCGAAGGGAAGCGCCCGGAGGAAAGCCCGAGAGGGTGAGTACAAAGGAAGCGACCGTTCCTTGAGAACTCAACAGCGTGCCAAAAGTCAACGCCAGATATGTTGATACCCCGACCTGATCGGTTCGATCGGGTTGAGGTTCCTTTGAAACACACACAGCGAGGACGCTGTGAACGGTCGGATCATTCCTCCGACTGTTCCGCTCTCGTGGTGTCACCCGATTA
>NZ_JAGMUF010000110.1:0-300 GCF_019049125.1 Streptomyces sp. AC602_WCS936
TACTAATAGTGCCAGCAGCCGCGGTAATACGGAGGGTGCAAGCGTTAATCGGAATTACTGGGCGTAAAGCGCACGCAGGCGGTTTGTTAAGTCAGATGTGAAATCCCCGGGCTCAACCTGGGAACTGCATCTGATACTGGCAAGCTTGAGTCTCGTAGAGGGGGGTAGAATTCCAGGTGTAGCGGTGAAATGCGTAGAGATCTGGAGGAATACCGGTGGCGAAGGCGGCCCCCTGGACGAAGACTGACGCTCAGGTGCGAAAGCGTGGGGAGCAAACAGGATTAGATACCCGCGTTGTCC
>NZ_JAGMUF010000111.1:0-532 GCF_019049125.1 Streptomyces sp. AC602_WCS936
CGGACCTGCGGCTTGTACGCGATCCAGATCATCACGAACGCGATCGACAACGCCAACGCGAACCCGAAGAACGTCGCCAGCCAACGCGGCAGAAACCCCCGCTGAACGTACGTCCCCTCGACCTCCGTCGGATCAACCCCCGACCGCCGCACCGCCAACGTGAACGGCCGCTCCTCCTTCGCCCCGAACCAGATCACCTGCCGCGGCTTCAACGTCGTCTCCACGAACGCCGCACGCCCCGGCTCGATCTGCACATTCCCCGGACGAATCTCGTACGACAGATGATCCCCGGTATCACTCCCGGAAACCGACGCCGTCACCTTCGTATTACCGAGATTGTCCACCGCCAGCCGCGGCCGCCCCCGAAACCGGCCCTTCACCGTCGGCGGCACCAACTCCGCCCGCACCTCCGTGAAAGGCGTGACCGTCAGATTCCCCTCCGGAACCGTCACCGCCTCCGGATGCTCCGTCGGCGTGATCCGCACCGCATACGGATTCGGACCCGCCGTCGCATCAGACGTACGCGGCGGCG
>NZ_JAGMUF010000112.1:0-139904 GCF_019049125.1 Streptomyces sp. AC602_WCS936
ACCCGGAACCTCCCGTGCTCGGCGGCTGGTTCCCTCATGGTCACCCGGACGGGGCGTCCGGGGAAGGGGGCGGGGGCGGCGGGGGCGGCGGCTGGGGCCGGGGAGGCTCGGGCGGCCGGGAGAAGCAGCAGTCGCCGCAAACGCCCGAACCCGGCACGCGGTAGTACAGGCAGCAGCTGCGGCGCCGGAAGGCGGTGCCGGTGAGGGTGCCGGCTTGGGCGAGCAGCGGGTGGGCGAGGAGCTCGGCGGTCAGGGCGCGAGCGCGGCCGGCGGTGTCCGTACGGCCGTTGCGGCGGGCCCAGCGGTCCAGTTCCCGGCCGGCACCCGCGAGCGCGGAGGCGGCGTTGCCCCACAGCAGCCCGGTGGCGACGCGGTACCGGGCGTGCACGGCCGCCGTCAGCGGGGCGAGGTGGGCGCGGAGCACGGTGTCGGCGATCGTGCCGGCGTCGCCCGGCAGGGGGCTCACCCCGGAGAGCCACAGGTCGTCGGGGGCGGCGGCGTCGGGGTCGTAGTGGAGCAGCCGCGGGTCGAGGTCCGGGACGCGGCCGTGGAGCGCGGCGCACCCCAGCGTCACCGACCACAGGCGGGCGGCGAGGCCTTGCTGGGCCACGGAGGCGGCGACCCTGGTCTCCGGGGCGCGGAGTGCGGCGGCGACCTTCCGGACGCGGAAGCCGAGCGGGTCCGTCGCGAGCGGTGGCCCGCTGGGGCCCGGACTCGGCGGTTCGCCACCGGGGGCGTAGGCGTCCGCGAGGGTGGGCAGCGGCCGGGACGGCAGCGGTCGCGACGCGTGGAGGAGGAAGAAGCCGCCGAGCGCGCGGAGCGCGGTCAGGCCGGGGTCGAGGTCGGGGGTCGGGTCCGGGTCCACAGGGAGCAGTAATACCAGGGCCCTTAGGGGGCCGGGTCAGGGGTCGGGGTCCTTCGGTCGCCCACCCAGGGGAGGACGGCGCCGCCCCCGTACTCCATCGGCAGTATGACCCAATGAGTGCTCAGGGACGACGACGGGAAGCTCCCGGCACGGCATCGTGTTGTTCATGGAAGACGACCGTTCGCCGCGCCGGGCCCAGCGCCCCCGCCTCACGCAGAGGAGCAGCCGATGAGCGCCCTCGCGTTGTCCGTGCTGCTGTCGCTCGTCTCCGCCGTGGCGTACGCGGGCGGAGCGATCGTGCAGGAGCAGGTGGCGGCGTCCTCCCCGGGTGCTCAGTACGCTCCGCTGCGCCGGCCCGGCTGGTGGGCGGCGGTCGCGCTCAACGGCCTCGGCGGCCTGCTGCACGTCGTGGCCCTCGCCCTCGGCCCGCTGAGCCTGGTGCAGCCGCTGGGCGCCCTCACCATCGTGTTCGCGCTGCCCATGGCCGCGCTGTTCGTGGGCCGCAAGGCGGGCAGGACGGCCTGGCGGGGCGCTCTCATGGCGACGGTCGGTCTCGCGGGTCTGCTGTCGTTGGTCGGCGCGTCCGACACCCAGTCGCTGGACACGGCACAGCGGGTCTTCACGGCCTCCGTCACCGGCGGGGTGATCGTCGCGCTGATGATCGCCGGTCGCGCGGCGCACCGGCACCCGGCGGTGCGCAGCATCCTGCTGGCCACCGCGTCCGGGATCGCCTTCGGCATGTCCTCGGTCTTCACCAAGACCGTCGCGGTCGACTGGGCGGGCGGCGTGTCGGTGGCCGACCTGCCGTCGCTGGCCGTGATCGGCGTGCTCGCCACGGCCGGCATGCTGCTCTCGCAGGCCTCCTACCGGGGCGCGGGTCTCGCCGCCCCACTGGCCACGCTGACGGTCGTGAACCCGGTGGTGGCGGCGGTGGTCGGCATCACGATGTTCGGCGAGACGTTCCGGTACGGCACGACCGGCACGGTGCTCGCCCTGAGCTGCGGTGTGGTGGCCGCGGGCGGGCTGATCCTGCTGACGACGGAGCGGATCGCGCGGGAGGCCGCGGAGGCGGGAGCCGTGCCGGCCGGGATCGCGCCGATCGGGACGGACGCGACGCCGCTCCCGGCAGCGGACGATCTCGCTGTGGACCGGCCCGGGCCGCGCGTCGCTCCGCTGCCCGAGAAGGTGTTCCTGCCCGCCCCGGTGGCCTCGCAGGGTCCGGAAACGGTCCCCGCCGAGGAGCCGTACGACGTCCCGGGACCGGCCCGGAGCATCCTCCCCGAGCTCGTCCCGCAACTCTCGTACGGCCCCGTCCACGGTGGCGCGTTCGTCCCGCCGCCCGTGCTCGACCGGCACCGGGTGCGGATCAGATCCTGACCCCGCCGGCCCGCAGATACGCCACCGGGTCGACGTCCGAGCCGAAGCCGGGCCCCGTCCGCACCTCGAAGTGCAGATGCGGGCCCGTGCTGTTGCCGGTGGAGCCCGAGCGGCCGATCCGCTGACCGGCGCCCACGGACTGGCCGTCCTTCACGGAGATCGCCGAGAGGTGGGCGTACTGCGAGAAGCGGCCGTCGTCGTGCCGGACGACCACCTGGTAGCCGTAGGACCCGCCCCATCCCGCGCTGACCACGCGGCCCGCCGCGACCGACTTGACCGAGGTGCCGGTGGGCACGGGGAAGTCGACGCCGGTGTGGTAGCCCTTCGACCAGGAGGAGCCCGCCTGCCGGTAGGGCGTGCCGGTGGAGGCGTCGACGGGGGCGACGACGGCTTGGCGGGTGGTGGTCCTGGCGGCCTTGGCGGGCTTGTCGGTGCCGCGGTCGGGGGACGACTTCTCCGGTTGCCGCTTCCGCTCTTGCTTCTGCTCTTGCTTCTGCTTCTGCTCTTGCTTCGGCTGTTGTTTCTGCTTCTGCTTCTGCTCGGGTTCGGCGCGGGGCGCCGTGGTGGTCTGTTCGCCGCGGAGCGCGAGGCGCTGGCCGGGCATGATCAGGTCGGGGTCCGCTCCTATCTCGGCGCGGTTGGCCTCGTACAGTCCGTGCCAGCCACCGCGCACCCGCTGGGCGTCGGCGATGCCGGACAGGGTGTCGCCGGTGACCACCGTGTACATCCGGCCCTTGCCCGCCCGGGACTGTGGCGTGGTCTGGGGCTTGACGTCCTTCACCGGGTCGGACTTCGCGGGCCCGGACTTCGCGGGCCCGGGCTTCCCGGAGGACGGACGGATGTCGGGCGCGGCACCGTCCCGGGTCAGTCCCGCCCGCTGGGAGCACACCGGCCAGGCGCCCGGGCCCTGCCCGTCCAGCACCTTCTCGGCGACGGCGATCTGCTGGTCCTTGGTGGCCAGGTCCGCGCGGGGCGCGTACTCGGTGCCGCCGAACGCCTCCCAGGTGGACTGGGTGAACTGCAACCCGCCGTAGTAGCCGTTGCCGGTGTTGATGTCCCAGTCGTTGGTGGACTCGCAGGCGGCGACCTTGTCCCAGGTCTCCACGTCGGCCGCGTGTGCCGTGCCGGTGCCGACGAGCGGGAGCGCCAGGCCCGCGCCGCCCGCGGTGACGGTCAGGGAGGCGCGGTTGATCCTGTTCGGCTGATACCGGCGGTGCCGGCCGCGTACGGCCATGGAGGTTCCCCCTCGACATTGCGTCAGGAGGGGCAAAAGTAAGCGCCGGTAACAGGCCATGACAAGACGGCAATCAGCCGGTTGGCCACATCAAGTGGCGCGGATGGCGCGGTCGTCGAGACGCCCGAGACCTTCGAGGCGTCGCACTTACACGAGAAACTTTCCTCAAGGAAGTTGAAACTTTGTCCTTGACGGGTCGAAAGTAGACGGCTTAGCGTCCAACCGACTTGTTCCGCACGGGCTTTCACCTGGTTTCATCCCAGACCGAAGGAGTTCTCGGTGCGTATCAGACGGTTCGCCACCTTCGTGGGGGCGGCAACGCTGGCAGGGGCCGTCGGGCTCCTTCCACTGTCCCCGGCCCAAGCCGCGAAATCAGACCCCGCGCCGCCGGACCCGGCGGCCTTCCAGAAGGTCACCCTCAACGACCGTCCGGGCGAGCCCATGGCCCTCGCCGTCCTGCCCGACTCGCGGGTGCTGCACACCGCACGCACGGGTGAGGTCCGGATCCACGATCCGAAGAGCGGCGTGAACTTCCTCGCCGCCGACATGAAGAAGAGCCCCGCAGGTCTCTACCAGCACGACGAGGAGGGCGTCCAGGGGATCGCCGTCGACCCCGACTTCCGCAAGAACCACTGGGTCTACCTCTACTACTCGCCCCGCCTCGACACTCCCATGGACGACCCGGACACCCCCGGCGTCAACGAGGGCGACGCGCCGGAGTACGGCACGGCCGCGGACTTCGCCGAGTACAAGGGCGTCACCCGGCTGTCGCGGTTCAAGCTGGAGGGCAACAAGCTCGCCTTCGACACCGAGCAGAAGATCCTCGACGTGCCGGCCGACCGCGGCATCTGCTGCCACGTGGGCGGCAAGATCGACTTCGACCGCAAGGGCAACCTGTTCCTTTCGACCGGTGACGACTCCAACCCGTTCGCCTCGGACGGCTACGCCCCGCTCGACGACAGCGCCGACCGCAACCCGGCCTTCGACTCGCGGCGCACCTCGGGCAACACCAACGACCTGCGCGGCAAGGTCCTGCGCATCAAGGTGAAGCGGGACGGCAGCTATGTGGTGCCCCGCGGCAACCTCTTCAGGCCGGGCACCCCGAAGACCCGCCCCGAGATCTACGCCATGGGACTGCGCAACCCCTTCCGCTTCGGGGTGGACGACAAGACCGGTGACGTCTACGTCGGCGACTACTCGCCCGACGCCAACGAGGCGAACCCCGACCGCGGCCCGGCCGGCCACGGCCGCTGGATGGTCATCGACCGACCCGCCAACTACGGCTGGCCGTTCTGCGTGACCCGGGACATGCCGTACCAGGACTACGACTTCGCCACCGAGAAGTCGAACGGCGCCTTCGACTGCGCGAAGCCGGTCAACGACTCGCGCCACAACACCGGTCTGAGCAAGCTGCCGCCGGTCACGGACGCGGAGATCGTCTACGGCTACGGCGCGTCCGAGGAGTTCCCGGAGCTCGGCACGGGCGGCATCGGCCCCATGGGCGGCCCCGTGTACGACTACGACAGGCGGAACAGGGCCCAGAACCGCTGGCCCGCCTACTTCGACGGCAAGCCGCTCTTCTACGAGTGGACCCGCGACCAGATGAAGGCCATCACCCTCGGCAAGAGGAACAAGGTCGAGAAGATCGAGGACGCCATCCCGACGATCAAGACGGACGGCCCGATCGACGCCGAGTTCGGCCCGGACGGCGCGCTGTACGTCCTGGAGTACGGCACCGGGTACTTCGCGGAGCTGCCCGAGGCCCAGCTGTCCCGCATCGACTACACGCGCGGCAACCGCACCCCGGAGCCCAAGGTCGCCGCGGACGTCGTCAACGGCACCAGCCCGCTGACGGTCCAGTTCTCCAGCGCCGGCACGAAGGACGCCGACGGTGACGCCCTCAGCTACGCCTGGGACTTCGACGCCGACGGCAAGGTGGACTCCAGGGAGGCGAACCCGGAGCACACGTTCACCGACAACGCCGTCTTCGACGCCACGCTGAAGGTCACCGACAGCACCGGCCGCTCGGCCTCCGCCTCGGTTCCGGTCGTCGTCGGCAACAAGGCGCCGGTCGTCTCGCTCACGACCGACCCGGCCCCGCACGGCGGCACGGAGTTCCACTGGGGTGACACGGTGACCTGGGAGGTCGCCGTCACCGACGACCAGCCGGTGGACTGCTCAAAGGTCAGTGTCTCGTTCATCCTCGGCCACGACACGCACGGACACCCGCTGTCCACGAGCACCGGCTGCTCCGGATCGTTCGAGACGTTCGTGGACGGCGGTCACGCCGGTGCGGACAACCTGCGGGCGGTCTTCAACGCCAGCTACAAGGACACTCCCCCGGACGGCCTGCCGGCCCTCTCGGGCAGCGACGAGGTCGCACTGGTCCCGGCCGACTGACCGGCTGGACGCACAGCCCGCCGGCCGGCGCGGCACGCACGGCGACGGGGCGCCACCCACGGGGGTGGCGCCCCGTCGCCGTTCCGGGGACGAATCACGACACCCCGGCATTCCCCGTCCCGGCCCCCCGTCCGCCGACTAGTCTCAACAGCCACGGTGCCCGACAACCGATCGAAAGAGGTCCGGATGAAGACCAGCCAAGCCGCCAACATCGGTGTCGTGGGGCTGGCGGTGATGGGATCGAACCTGGCGCGCAACCTCGCCTCCCGCGAGGGCAATGTCGTCGCCGTCCACAACCGCACCTACGCCCGCACCGAGAGCCTCGTCACCGAGCACCCGGAGGCGGGCTTCATCGCCGGCAAGTCGATCGACGACTTCGTCGCCTCGCTGGCCAAGCCCCGCACCGCCGTCATCATGGTGCAGGCGGGCGCGGGCACGGACGCCGTCATCGACCAGCTCGCGGAGCGGTTCGAGCCGGGCGACATCATCGTCGACGGCGGCAACGCCAATTTCCAGGACACCATCGCCCGGGAGAAGCGGATCGCCCCCACCGGCATCCACTTCGTCGGTGTCGGGATCTCCGGCGGTGAGGAAGGCGCGCTCAAGGGTCCGTCGATCATGCCGGGCGGCTCGGAGGAGGCCTACCGGACCCTCGGGCCCGTCCTCGCCTCGATCGCGGCGGTCGTCTCGGGCGAGCCCTGCGTCACGCACGTGGGCGCCGACGGCGCCGGTCACTTCGTCAAGATGATCCACAACGGCATCGAGTACGCCGACATGCAGCTGATCGGCGAGGCCTACGATCTGCTGCGCACGGTGGGCGGTCTCCGGCCGGACGCCATCGCCGACGTCTTCGCCGAGTGGAACCGAGGCCCGCTCGAGTCGTACCTCGTCGAGATCACCGCCGAGATCCTGCGCCATGTCGACGGGGCCACGGGTCAGCCGTTCGTGGACGTCGTGCTGGACCAGGCCGGTTCCAAGGGCACCGGCGTGTGGACCGTGCAGAACGCCCTCGACCTGGGCGTGCCGGTGGGCGGGATCGCGGAGGCCGTCTTCGCGCGGGCGGTTTCCGGGAAGGCCGGGCAGCGTGCCGCGGTACGGCGGCTGACCGCCGGCTCCCGGCCGCAGGTCCAGCAGGCCTCCCCCTCGTTCGCCCAGGACGTGGCCGCGGCTCTCTACGCCTCGAAGATCGTCGCGTACGCGCAGGGCTTCGACGCCATCACCGCGGGCGCGGACAAGTACGGCTGGGACATCCACAAGGACCGGATCGCCAAGATCTGGCGCGGCGGGTGCATCATCCGGGCACGGTTCCTCGACCGCATCGCCCAGGCGTACACCGAGCACCCGGACATCACCACGCTGCTCGAAGCGCCGTACTTCGCGCAGGCCGTCGCCGACGGCGAGGCCGCCTGGCGGCGTGTGGTCTCCACCGCCGCCCTGTCCGGCGTCCCCGTACCGGGCTTCGGTTCCGCGCTCAGCTACTACGACTCGCTCGCCGCCGAGCGCCTGCCCGCCGCGCTCGTCCAGGGACAGCGGGACTTCTTCGGCGCGCACACCTACCGGCGCACCGACAGGAGCGGCGTCTTCCACACGCTCTGGTCCCGCGACCGGGCCGAGACCGAGGCCGGCGGGGACGGTCACTAGCCTCCCCTGCGATCTCCCGCACGGTTCTCCCGTGTGACGGCCACCGGGTTCGCCGGTGGCCGTGGATGTGTGGTTCAGGTGAGCGGTGGCCCCGGTTCCGGGTTGGGCACCGGCTCCGGGCCCGGCGGGATCGGTGACGGGGAGGGCTCGGGCGGGCCCGGGTGCGGAGGCGGCGGGGTCGGCTGCGGGCCGGGGCCCGGGGGCTGGGGCGTGGGTTCCGGACCGGGGCCCGGCGGAGGGGGCGGGGTCGGCTCCGGGTTCGGAGCCGGAGGCCGGGCCGGGTCCGGGGGCGGCTGCGGGGGCTCCGGGTCGGGGCCCGGAGTGGGTCCGGGCGGGACGGGATCCGGATACGGGTTCGTCATGGCACTGTCCTCCGGCCAGTCGGTCGACGTCGGCTCTGGACTTGTCCCCCGCCTACCCGGGGCCCGCCTCCCCAGTCACTCCCCCGCGTGACGGGACAGACCCACGTGGCCCGGGCGGGCCTACGCGGTGCCCGCTGCCGCCGCCCCGGCCGCCAGTCCCGGCGCGGGACTGGCCAGCACCGGAACCGCCGTCCGCGTCGACTCCCGGGCCGGTGCCATGGAGGCCTGGGCCAGGACGATCACGTCGGCGCCGATGACGGCGTCGGCCGCCTCGGCCACGAGCCGCAGGTAGCCCACGGTGTCACCGGCCTCGAACCGCGGCCACGCACCATCGACGAGGCGGACCCGTACCTCGACGGAACGCCCGGCGCGCCGGGCCTCCTCCTCGATCAGCGCGGTCGTCGGCGCGAACGTGCTCTCCAGGGCGGCGAGAACGACGACACGCGGACCGGCGGCCACCGCGGCGGCGGCCATCGGCCGGTCGACCCGCAGCACCCGCACCCCGACCTCGGCCGCGGCCGCCTCGGCGACGCCGCCGATGGTCGAGCAGGTGCACACGACGGCCCGCGCCCCCTCCGCGACGGCCCGCCGCAGCACGTCCCGGACGGCGCCGGCCACCGCCTCCGGCCCCTCCTGCCGCGCCCGGTCCAGCAACCCGGCATCGACGTGATGCCGCAGCTCCAGACCCGGGTGCGCCTCGTCCCGCAGGGAGTCGAAGACGGGGACGTGCACGGGCGAGGTGTGCAGCAGCGCCAGCACGCGTGCTCCCCTCCCGTCCCCTGCCCCTCTCCGTATTCGTCCGTGTCAGAACCGCTCCGGATGCGCCACCAGCCACTCCTTCGCCGCGCGCAGCAGCTCGGGGCCGGCAGCGGGAGCCTGGTCCGGGTGCCGCTCGGCCCACTTCACGACGTACGGGCACAGCGGGGCCACGACGACGCCCTCGCGCCCGGCGACGGCGTACAGCTCGCGCGCCAGCGAACCCGCGATGCCCTGCCCCTCGTGGGCCGGCTCGACGACGGTGTGCACGGGGACGAGGGCGCGCTCGGGGGCGTCCAGGAGGAAGTACTCGACGCGGCCGACGACCTCACCGCCACCCATCGCCTCCAGGCGGCCGGCCGCCCGGTCGTCACGGATCTCGATCTCGCTCACGGTCACGCTCCTCGTCCGTGCGGATCGGGCACGTCAGGCCGACACGGCCTGGGGGCTGCGCTCCTGGTCCGACCCCGGTACCGGCTCGGACGCGTCGGCGCCCAGGGCGACGATACGGTTGTCCGCGTCCACGTGCACCACCCGCGGCCGCAAGGACCGCGCCTCGGCGTCGGTGACCTGGGCGTAGCTGATGAGGATCACCAGGTCGCCGGGGTGCACGAGGTGAGCCGCGGCCCCGTTGATCCCGATCACCCCGGACCCCCGCTCGCCCTCGATGACGTAGGTCTCCAGCCGGGCCCCGTTGGTGATGTCCACGATGTGCACGAGCTCGCCGGGCAGCAGGTCGGCGGCGTCCAGCAGGTCGGCGTCGATGGTCACCGAGCCGACGTAGTGCAGGTCGGCCTGGGTGACGGTGGCGCGGTGGATCTTGGACTTGAACATGGTGCGCAGCATGTCGAACTCCTGTAAGACGGCTCCCTGCCTGCTTTTTGCAGGTCAAGGGCGGTCTTCACTGTACACGCGGCACACTTCGGGCTTGCGGGCTGTGAGGAACGTCGCTTCGCTCGGGCAGGAAGGCGGCCTGCCGTTCACTGGACCAGTTCGATGTGGGGGTGGGAGGGGTCGGCCGGGCAGGCATGGAGCTGGAGGGTGGAACCGCCGGCGATCCCGATCAGGGTGAAGTTGGCTGGCGGGGTGCCGGGGACGAGCGGAGTCGGGTTCGTCCTCTCCTCCTCGGGCGCCCAGCTGTCGCTGCCGGCGTCCCATTCGAGGGTGGCGATGGTGAGGAGCGGGAGCGCCTCGGTGCCGCATTCCGGGCAGCAGCGGGCCACGGGGTCGGTCGTTCCCCAGCGCGACCAGCCACCGGTCTTCCAGCCGGGCGAGGTAGACAGGTCACGGTCGTAGAACTCCTGCGGGGCGGCGGGACAGGAGCCGTCCCACCGGCTCGGGTCGCCCAGCTCCTGCCGCAGCTTCTGATCCAGTTCCCCGAAGGCGGGGTACTCCGTGACCCGCTCCGGTGCCAGCACGGACGGCTCCGGGAGGTAGCCCTGAGACTTGATCGCGGGCGGTTCGGGCGGTGCGTCGAGGATGTCGGTGACGGTGCCTGCGGAGCGCCAGAAGACCGCGGTACGGGGGTGGGTGGGGTGGTCGAAGGGGCACCACAGGACCTGGAGGAGGTCGGCCCCGGGCGGGGTGAACGGGAGGGGGACGTCGCGGGTGTACAGCTGGGCGACGGGGAGGAGAGGGACCGGGTCCTCGGGCCAGGGGCGGCCCTGGAGGATCCGCTTCTCGGTTGCCAGTTCCTCGGGCGTGGGACGGGAGGCCGGGGGGCCGAGGTGCCGCCGGCTTGCCACCGCCGCTTGGATGCGGCGCAGGAGTCGGATGTCCTGCGGGGACAGGACTCTGCGCGTCGCACCCCTCGCGTGTGGTTCCGCGCAGTGCGGCCACGGCTCGTCGGCGGGCCACAGCAGCGGCCCGCCGACGGAACTGTCGTGCGCCGTCGGCGACCCCGGCCGCGGATGCAACCGGGTCGCCGTGCGCGCCAGCGGGGCCAGCTGAGGGAAGCGCGCGGTCACGTCGATCGACCGCGGCGGGGTGGTGAAGCTCATGCTGGCTCCCGAGGGCACGAACACGGTGTGGAGAGCGATCAGTTGCCGAGGTTGTGCGCTCCGCCGGTCTGAGTGTTCGCAACATAGATGTTATCGAACAGTGGTTCGACCGAGCCGTCCTCGCGCTGGATCGTGGCGCTCATCGTAACGCCAATCGGAATCGTGCTGTCGGCGGTCATGTAGCGGGGGGTCACCTCGTAGAAGATCGCGTCCTCGTCGCCGAACGAGGCCAACCGCACCTCGTCCCGGACCTGCTCCTCGTACTCCCACATGCTGCCTGCACCGGTGTTCATCCCGACCTGCCAGCACGGCACGAGGTTCTTCGAGATCCGCCCGCCGAGGATGTTGGCGACCAGGTGACAACGGGCCAGCTGCTCGCTGAGGTTGTTCCCGGTGGCGTAGTCGCCCGCGTCCAGCCAACCGGTGATCTCGCCGCCGGCCTCACTGCCGGGGCCGAGCGTCTTGCCCAGACAGGCCGTGGCCTTGGTCGCCCGGTATCCGGCTGCGCTGCTCTGGTCGTTCTTCTGCACGTGCGGGACCTGTTCGGTCGTGTTCAGGATCCAGCCGTTGCCGGCCGGACGCGCGCCCTCCGGCGAGATGCCGAGGCACTCCGCGTACGCGCCGTCGAGCGACGTCGTGATCCTCAGCGTGAACTGGTCGCCGTCGATGACCCGCTGGTCCGTGAAGCCGTCGGCGAGCTGGCTGTCCGCGAACTGCTTGTCGACGGCGGCGGCATGGGCGCGCACACATCGCCGGGTGGGGTCGAGGCTGGAGCCGCCGCCGAGCTCGAGGATGACCCATCCGTTGTTGCCGGGGTAGGGAATGAGCTCGGCGCACTCGGCACCGTCCCTTCCGCCTTCCTTCGTCTCCGCGAACGGGAACTGGGCACAGGTGTCGGTCGGTATGAGGTCGCTCGCGTCCGCGAACGGCTCCGACGACCCGCTTCCACAGGTGCTGCTCGTACGGGCGTCCACGCCGCTCGTCGACCGGGTCAGCGGGGTGTTGAGTCCCCAGCCGTCGTTGAGGTTCTTCTGGGCCCACATGTACGCCGCCACCGCGCCGCCCTGGTCCGAACCCTGCGTACTCATCGACAGCTCGGCCATGACGGACGGGACCGCGCAGCCCGCCACCGAAGTGCCGCCGACCGCGTCGTCGCACCTGATCTGGCTCGGGTTCCTCCACGACGCGTTCGGGTCGGTCGGCGCCGCGCCCGGGGACGTCACGTACATCACGTAGGACGTGTGGAAGGAGGCGGAGGAGCCCGTCGTCTGGGGCGACGAGTAGGCGACGTCGCCGGTGAGGGTCTTGCCGAGGGTGATGTCGCCGTTCCACCACGGGGCGATGTCGGTGGCCGTGCAGCCGGCGTCGCAGGACGCTCGGAACTTGACGTTCAGGGCGGTGACGTCGCCGGAGGCTCCCGTCATCCTGACGGTGACCTGCTCGCTCCAGGTCGTGGCGGTCGGGGACAGGTCGGCGCCGGTGGAGACCTCAAGGACGCCCCGCCCGATCTCCTTGCCCTTGCTGTCGCGCAGGATGTACGTGACGTTGATGCCGGTCACGCAGTACGAGAAGCGCTCGTAGCTGTAGCTTCCGGGGTTGGTGAGGTCGCAGCTGCCGACGGGAGCGGTCGCGGCGGCGGTGGAGGAGGGGGAGGCGGCGGGGCCGCTGCTCCGGGTCTTCGCCTTGGCGGGGGCGGGAGCGACCGTCACACAGGACTCGACGGCACCCGCACGGCGCTCCTTGGAGCCACGCGCGGTGGGGGTGCACTGCTCACCGGAACCGGCCACGATCGCGCTGATCTCCGTGGTGGCCATGGTCTGCGCGCCGGAGGCAGCGGACTCGGTCGTGGACGCGGCGTCGGCCGGCGCGGGCGGCTCGGCCGCCTGGCTCGTCGCGGCTGTGGTGAGGCCGAGGGTCAGGGCGGTGACGACGCCCAGGACGGTCAAGCGGGCGCGTCTCCTTGTGGCGCGCCCGCCACGTATTCCATGCACGAGGGCAGGACCTTTCCGTGAGAGGAGGAGGGGGGGAGGGGCGCCGCCTGCTCGCGGCGCCCCCGGAAGGCGAACGGCGGGATCAGGCCACCAGGTCGTAGAGGTCGCTGAGGCCCTTCGTGGCGCTGGCGACCAGGTCCTCACCGGTGTCGGTGATCTTGCTGACGACGGGCTTGACGATGCCGCCGCCGAGCGCCTTGTCGGCGGCGCCGACCCACTTGTAGGCGCCGAAGGAGACCAGGCTCAGGCCGGTGCCGACGGCGGACTCCCAGAAGGCGCCGCTGGTGAAGCCGTGCTCGATGCCCGTGAAGAGGCTGCTGAGGGCACCCGCGCCCGCGGAGACACCGGCGAAGAAGCCGGCCGCGGCGAGGGCCGGCGGGAAGACGATGGCGGCGAGGGCGCAACCGGCCGAAAGGAACGCGGCGCCGGTGCTGATCACGCCGGCGGCGTCCGCGTAGAACTGGGCGTCGTTCCACCACTCGTCGGCGTCGCCGTCCGCGGTGCCGTTCGGGTTGACCTGGTCGTTCTTTTCGTTGTCGGCCGGGTTCCGGTTGGCTTCGCGCTCCTCGTGGGCCTTGAGCGCGGCCGCCTTGGCCTTCGCGATCTCCTCGGCCCGCTTCTTGTCGGCGGCGATCTGCTTGGCCTCGGCGTACGCGCGGGCGGCGGCCTGCGCGTCGGCCGAGGCGGCGAGTTCGGCGGCGCGGGCCGAGGCGGCGGAGCGCTGGGCCTCGGCGGAGGAGGCGAGGGCAGCGCGCGCCGAGTCGACGGCCTTGTTGGCCGAGTAGTTGGCGGAGCGGGCGGCGCCGCGGGCGGTGGCGGCGGCGTTCTTCGCCGTGGCGGCGGAGGCCCGGGCGTCGGCGGCCGACTTGTCGGCGGCGTTGGCGTTGTCGCGGGCCTGCTGGGCGTAGTCGTCGGCCTTGGCGGCGGCGTCGAGCGCCTTCTGCGCCCACTGCTGGGCCTCGGTGGCGGCGTTGCGGGCGTCGGCGGCGGCCTTCGAGGCGAGTGCCGCGTCCTCCTGCGCCTTCTGCGCGACCTTCGCGGCGGCGGCGATGGCTCCGCGGACCGCGGCGACGTGGGTGGCGGTGTCGAAGTCGAGCTGGGCCGTGCGGTACTGGACCACGGTGATGAAGTTGCGCAGCATCCACTGCGGTCCTTCGAGCGCGACCTCCGCGTAGGACCTGGTGTAGGCGCCCCCGGTCCTGATCAGCTCGTTGGCCCGGACCTGGTCGTCCTCCTTGACGGCCAGCGGGTAGGTGTGGTCGAAGAAGTGGTTGAGGGATTCGGTGGTGTTCTTGTCGAGGGCGTCGTTGGCGGCCGCGGTGACGGCCCTGCCCGCGCCCTCGGCGATGATCCTGTTGATGGCGACGCGCAGGTCCTCGTCCGAGGCCCGCTTCATGCCGCCGGTGAGGAAGTCACCGACGGCCTTGGAGTCGGTGCTCTCCAGCGCGGCGGCGGCGGCCGCGGCCACCTTCGGTCCGCCGATCGTCGCCACGTGCAGGGTGGTCTCGCGGTCGTCCTGCGTCGCGGCGAGCGCCCGGTCGAGGTCGATCCAGGAGTAGACGTCGTCGTCGGAGCCGGCGAGGGCGTGCTGGGCGGCCTGCCGGGTGTGGGCGCCACGTGCGTCCATCAGGGCGACCGCGGCCTTCCGGCCCAGGGTCGCGGCGAGCGGCAGGTCGCCGGAGTAAAGGGCCTCTTCGGCCTTGGCGATGAGGTCCTTGGTCGCCTGGCTGGTGCGCTCCGCCATCAGCCGCTTCTCGCGGACGTCGGAGAGCTCGGCCTGCTCGATGGCGGCGAGCTGCTGGACCTCCTCGATGGCCTGCTGTTTGTCCTGCTCGATGGTCTGCGCCTCGGCGGCGCGGGCGTTCTTCTCCACCTCGATGGCGTCACTGACGGCCTTGGTGGCGACGTTGGCGGCCTTCACGGCCTCCGCGGCGTGGGCGGTCGACTTGTTGGCGTAGTCGACGGCCTGGCCCGCGTACTTCACGGCCTCCTCGGCGGCGTCGGCGGCCTTGTCGGCGTGGTTGGCGGCGGAGTTGGCGGCGTCGCGCGCGGTGCGGGCCGCCTTGGCGGCGGCGGTCGCCAGTGCCTGGGCGGCGGAGGCGGCGTTCGTGGCGCGGTTGGCGGCGCTGGTGGCGATGGCGGCCTGACGCTTGGCCTCGTTGGCCTCCGCCTGGGCGGCACCGGCGGACGCGGCGGCCTGGGCGGCGGCGCTCGCGGCGGCGGCCGAGTTGCGGGCGGCGGAGGCGGCGGCCAGGCCGGCGGCCGAGGAGGCGTCGCCGGCGAGGGCGGCCTTCTCGGCGGCCGCGGCGGCGCTGCGGGCCTTGTCGGCGGCGTTGCGGGCGGCGACCGCGGCGTTCTTGGCGCTCTCCGCCTTGCCGGCGTCCTTGGACGCGGCGATCGCGGCGTTGTAGGCGCGGGCGGCGGCGTTGCCCGCCTTCGCGGCGGCCTGGGCGGCACCGGCGGCCGCCCAGGAGGCGCGACGGGAGGCCGTCACGGCGGCGTTGGAAGCGTTGACGGCGTTTCGGGCGGCGTCGGCCGCGCCCTTCGCCGCGCTGGCCGCCTTGCGGGCGGCGGCCGCCGACTTCTGCACGTCGCTCTGCGCGGCGGCTGCTTCGGCGGCGGCCTTCTGGGCGGCCTCCTTGGCCTTGGTGGCGGCGGTCTCGGCGCGGGCCCCGGCCTCGATGGCCAGGTTCGTCTGGCGCTCGGCGCGCCTGCCCTCGCGCTGGACGACGGCCACCAGTTCCTCGATGGTCGCCGACTCCTGGTCGCGGGCGCGCGCGATGTGCTGGCCGGTCTCGATGAACCACTCGACGTCCTTCGCGGAGCCGTTGAGCGCGCGGTCCGCGTACTTCTGCACCTCCGGGCCGCCGTTCATCAGCATGGCGCTGACCTGGACCCGCGTGTCCTCCAGCCGCGCGTCGTACTGTGCGTCGCTGAGGAAGGTGACGAGGGACGACTCGGTGCCGGCGTCCAGCGCGGCGTTGGCCTCACGCACCACGGCCCTGTCGCCGCTGGACGCGACGATGCTGGTGGCGACCCGGAAGTCCTCCAGCATGGCGGGGGCGAAGCCCGACGAGAGGAAGCCGGCTATCGCCTCGTCGCCGTTGTCCAGGGCGGCGACGGCCTCGCGGCGCAGGCCCTTGCCCGCGCGGTCCAGGCTGCTGACGATCGCGACCCGGTTGTCCTGCACGGTCTGCTGCGGCAGCGTCTCGGCGAGGAAGGTCTGGATCTCGGTGTCGGTCCCGTAGAGGGCCGTGGTGGCGGCGGCCTTGACGCCCCTGCCGCCGGACAGCCACGCGCGGACAGCCGTGGCGCGATCGGTGTCCGGCAGCGGCACCGGGTCGGCGGCCCCTGCCGTCTCGGCGGCCGCCGCGGTGGCCGGCCGCAGGACCGAGGGGGTTGCGGCGACAGCGGTCGCGGCCGCGAGTGCGCCGAGGACGCGGCGTCTGCTCCAGAATGCCGTCTGCATAGGGGACTTGCCCTTCTACGAAAGATGCGGTGACGTGTCGGATTTCGCGCCGTACCGGACAGCGGATCCGTGGATCGAAGCCCGCCACAATTCCCGAACAGTAGCAACGACCTAATCATTCAGTGCGAGTTGTGGCTGCCAGTGAACCAACATTGCATGTTCTACGGAAGTTTGATGGCTCGTCACTTTTCTCCCGAAATCGTGACGTCGACCCGTGCCACCTGACCTCGGCGTGACGCAGGTCACGGAACACTTGCTTCCAATGTCCGGATACGGGCGGTTCAGGGCGCTGGACGTGGGTGCGTCACCATGCTGGGATGCCAGGGCCGACGACGATCATCGGCGTTCGACCAGTGCGTCGCGAAGGCGTGCCAGTGGCACGCAAGGGGGGTTTCCATTCCGCATGTGCGGGCTTCCTCTGTTCGCGACCGGTTTCACGACCGGTGGTTTTCAAATCCGGGCGGTGGCTTCGAGATTAGGGATACGATGAAGGAAACCAGCACCAACGTCGGAAAGTCGCGGAGAATGCGGCTCACGGTACGGGTACTCGGCACCGCCGCTGTCGGCGGCGCGCTGGCCTGGATCGCGGTGGCCGGCGGCGTGCCGGGCGGAGGCACCGGCGCCGACGAGACGGCCGACGCCCCCGCGCTGGTCGCGGAGGAGGCCCCCGGCTACGCCGTGGAGGACTTCAACTACCCCGGGGCCGACAAGATCCTGGCCGAGCAGAACATCGTTCTGAAGCGGGGCGACGGCCACATCACGCTCGCCGAATGCGCGCCGGGGACCGGGCAGTTGGAGCTCCTGGCCCGTGACAGGGGCGGCAAGATCTGCTTCAACACCGTCGGCAACGAGGGCTGGCTGACCCTGGAGATCCCCGCCGTCTTCTCGATCAAGGGAAATGACTACTCCACCACGGTCGACATGACCGTCGGCACCGAGGAGAAGTCCTACGAGATCGACAAGAACACCTGGACGCCGGTGGGCGAAAGCGCGGACCCGGAAGGCCGCGACCACATGCTCGTGGAGATCCGGGTCACCAAGTAACCACTTCGACGGGGACGGCACCTCCCGGGGCCGTGCGTGACGTCGTCGGCCTTCGAGACCCGGTCGTGGTCTTGAAGGCCGACGCGTCGTCCCGCGTGCCGAAGCGCCGGCGGGCTCAGTCGAGACAGAACTCGTTGCCCTCGATGTCCTGCATCACGATGCACGACTCGTTTTCCTCATCGGCGACCATCGTTCGCACGTGTACCGCGCCGAGCGCGACCAGTCGTGCGCATTCGGCCTCCAGTGTGGCGAGGCGCTCCTCCCCCACGAGTCCGATGCCGGCGCGCACGTCGAGATGCACCCGGTTCTTGACCACCTTGCCTTCGGGGACACGCTGGAAGAGCAGGCGCGGGCCCGCCCCGGAGGGGTCACTGCACGCGAAGTACTCGTCCTGGTCCTCGGGCGGCAGCGAGTGATGGTAGTCCTCCCAGGTGGCGAACCCCTCTGGCGGCGGCGGTACGACGTAGCCCAGCACCTGGCACCAGAAACCGGCGAGTCGCGCAGGTTCCGCGCAGTCGAAGGTGACTTGGATCTGCTTGATCGAAGACATCGGCGCACCATAGCAGGGTGCCCCGCGGTTCAGGAGGCGAGGCTCCTCAGGTCCGCCGCGAGTGAGGCGATGGCCGCGGGGTTGCGCGGGCTCTCGACGAGGTCGACGTAGTCGAGGACGACGATCCGGTCGTTCTTGACGGCGGAGACGTTCGCGAGGGGCTGGTAGGACTTGAGGAACCTCCGCTTCTGTTCGGCGGTGGTGTCCCCGTAGTCGTTGATCACGATGACCTCGGGGTCGCGGGCGACGACCGTCTCCCAGCCCACGGTGGTCCAGCTGTCCTGAAGGTCCTTCATGACGTGGTCGCCGCCGGCCTTGGTGATGATGTCGTGCGGCCCGGCGTAGGCACCCGACGTGAGCGGCTTGTCCTCGCCGCTGTCGTAGAGGAACACCCGCGGCCGGTCGGCGCCCTTCGGGGCCTTCGCCTGTGCTTCGGCCACCTGCGCGCGGAACGAGGTGATGAGCGTTTCGGCCCGGTCCTCGACGTCGAACACCTTCCCGAGGTTCCGCAGGTCCGTGTAGAGCGCGTCGAGCGGCGCCATCACGCCGCGCGCCTTGCCCTGTCCGTTGCGGCACGACTCGCTGAGCAGGTAGGAGTCGATGCCCACCTTGCGCAGCGCGTCGGGCGTGAAACCCTCGCCCTCGCTGAAGCCGTAGTTCCAGCCGGCGAAGACCAGGTCGGCGCGGGCGTCGAGGACGAGTTCCTTGTTGATCCGCTCCTTCGACAGCCACTTGGTCTTCCGGTAACCGTCCTTCCACGGCACGGCCGTGAGGTCGCCCTTGTCGTCGGGCATGACGTATCCGGCCATGTGGTCCGCCAGACCGAGGGCGAACATGATCTCGGTGATGCCCACGTCGTTGGTGACCACGCGCTGCGGAGCCCTGTCGAACGTTCGCTTTTCGCCGCAGTTCTCGACCGTGACCGGGTAGTGGCCGCCGGACGGCCTGGCATCGTCCTCCTTCCCCTGCTGCGACGAGATGTCCGCCCCGCAGCCGGTGACGGCGAAGGCCAGGACCAGGGCGAGGGCGAGGGCGGTGGGGCGTGCGGGATTCGGCATGAGCGTGGCGACTCCATGGAGGGCGGACTACGGGGTGGGGAGGCGGTCGAAGAGGAGTTGGACCGCGCCGGTTTCCGGATGGGGGACGCGGTGCGCCCGGACCCCGAAGACGTCGGCCAGCAGGGCGGGCGTGAGGACGTCGTGGGGGGCGCCGGAAGCGACGATCCGCCCGTCGTCGACGACGTGGATCCGGTCGCAGTGGCGCGCGGCGAGGTTGAGGTCGTGCAGTGCGGTGAGCACGGTCGGTCCGGCGGCCCGCACCAGGGACAGAACCTCCAACTGCTGGGCGATGTCCAGGTGGTTGGTGGGTTCGTCGAGCACCAGGACCTGCGGTTGCTGGGCGAGCGCGCGGGCGATCAGGACCCGTTGCTTCTCGCCGCCGGAGAGGGTGAGGAAGCCGCGGTCGGCCAGGTGTCCGGCGCCCACCCCGGCCAGTGCGGCGGCACAGGTGCGCCGGTCCTCGTCGGTCTCCCGGGTCATCGCCCCCTGGTGCGGGAGTCTGCCCATGGCCACGACCTCGGCCACGGTGAAGTCGAACTCCGCGGCCGATTCCTGCGGGAGGGCGGCGAGCCGGCGGGCGCTTTCGCGCGTGGTCATGGCCAGCAGGTCGTCGCCGCCGAGACGTACCGCACCGGCCGTGGGGCGCAGGGCCCGGTAGACGCATCGCAACAGGGTGGACTTGCCGCTGCCGTTGGGCCCGACGAGCCCCACGAACTGGCCGCCGCCCGCCCGCAGCGAGACGTCCTCGACCAGCCTCGCGCCGGCGATCTCCACGGTGACCGCGTCGATGTCGACCCGCATCACGCGCCTCCGAAGGTGTAGGTGCGGCGGCGCATGAGCAGGACGAAGCACGGCACGCCGATCGCCGCCGTCAGTACGCCCAGCGGCAGTTCGGCGGGGGCGAGCAGCACCCGCGACAGGATGTCGACCCAGATCAGCAGCACGGCACCGGCCAGGGGCGCGACGGCCAGCAGCCGGCGGTGGTCGGCGCCGACCAGCATCCGGGCGGCGTGCGGCACCATCAGGCCCACGAAGCCGATCGCCCCGCTGACCGCGACGACCGCTCCGGTGACGGCGGCGGTCGTCAGGAAGAGCTCCTTGCGCAGCCGTCCGGCGTCCACGCCCAGCGCCGCGGCGGTCTCGTCGCCCATCGCCAGGGCGTTCAGGCGCCGCGCCGACCAGCCGAGGTGGCCGAGGCCGGCGAGCACCGCGCCCGCGGCGATCGGTACGGAGGACCAGCTCGCGCCGCCCAGACTGCCGAGCAGCCACAACATCGCGGACCGGGCCGCATCACCGTGTTCGGCGGCGAACACCATGAACGTCGTCACGGCCGAGAAGCCGTAGTACATCGCGGTACCGGTCAGCACGAGCCGGAGCGGGGTCAGCCCGCGTGGGGTCCGGGCGACCAGGTAAACCAGTGTCATGGCCCCGAGCGCGGAGACGAAGGCCGCCGTGGACAGCGCCCAGATACCGAGTGCGCCGAAGGCGCCGAAGATGAGCACCGCGTTGGCTCCGATGCCCGCGCCGGAGGAGATCCCGAGGACGAAGGGGTCCGCGAGCGCGTTGCGGACCATGGCCTGGACGGCGACGCCCACGGCGGCCAGTCCCGCGCCGACGACCGCGGCCAGCACGGCGCGCGGGAAGCGCAGTTCCCACACGATGACGTACGAGGGGACCTCGTCCGGGGCTATGGAGGCACCGGTCAGACCCGCCCAGAGGAAGTGCAGCGTCTCGCTCCACGAGAGCCCCGACGCCCCGAAGCCCGCCCCGCAGGCCAGGGAGACGGGGAGCGCGACGCACAGGGCGGTCACGAGCAGGGGCAGGGAGACCCGGTGGGGTGGCGGGGGCCCGGTGCGCGTACCGCGGCGCGGTCGTGTTCGTGGTGGGGCGGATTCGGGGTCACGGAGCTTGGCCACCGGCGGATCACCTTCGCCTCGGGCCGTGCACCTACGTCGGCGAAGGAGCGGCTCCGGGCGCGGGGCGCCGTAGGCAGCACCCTCTCGCAGTCCACGGCGATTGACAGGAGCGTCACCACCGCGGGTGATCGGGCTTACGGGGTTCCGTACAGAACTCGGTTCTGCACAGGGCTCCGCCTACCGTTGCGGGTCAGCGCCGGACTTCGACCGGACTTCCCCCGCGGGGCGCTTGCAGCTTAGCGCCTGTGCCACGCCTCCCGTCGCGGCCGCCCCGTCCTGTCGCCCCCGGCCAGTCCTACCGCCGCTTGTCCGGCAGGCGTGCGGCCGTGTAGGCGCGGGCCACCCAGCTCTGCAGGTGCGGGGCGCGGGCCAGCAGGTTCCGGTAGACCCGGACGGCGTGGTGGTGCAGTGCCTCGGCCTCCGCCGGTTCGACGGCCTCCCGGCGCCAGACGAGGAGGTGGCGCTGCCAGAGCGGGTCGCCGACCAGCGGCTTGACCAGGACGCCGTCGACGGGGCGGATGGTGGGCTGCACGACCGCCACTCCCAGACCCATGGCGATCATCGCCTGCAGCTGTTCGAGGATGTGGAGCTCGTGCGTGCTCGCGGGGGTGAAGCCCGCGGCCTGGCACGCGTCGTAGAAGGCGCCGGGCCAGCCCACCCCGTCGTCGGAGGAGACGAACCAGGTGTCCTCGGACAGCTCCTGCAACGGCACCTCGACGCGGTGTGCGAGCGGATGGCCGGAGTGCATGGCGACGAAGACGGGGACGGTGTTGATGGCGCGGTGCGCCAGGTCGGCGGAGTGGCGCAGGGGCAGGCCGGGGTAGTCCATGCCGAGTGCCGCGTCGAGCTCGCCGGCCTCCAGGAGCCTGAGCAGTTCACCGGTGGCGTAGACGCTGCTGACGGAGACCGCGAGGTGGGGGCAGCCCTCACGCAGGTTGCTCAGCAGCTCCGGCAGCACGGGGGTGTTGGTGACTCCGAGCCGGAGGGTGCGGGTCGCCGCCGCGGGCGTGCCGTTGCCGTGGCGTCGGCCGAGGGCGTCGGCGCGGGCCAGTATGTCCCGGGCCTGGCTCACGACCTCCACACCGTACGCGGTCAGCTCCACGCCGGTGCTGCGGCGCACGAACAGCCCTTCGCCGAGCAGCCGCTCGATGCGGCGCAGCTGCGTACTGAGGGCGGGCTGGGTGAAGCCGAGCGCGGTGGCGGCCCGTCCCACGCTGCCGGAGTCCGCGATCGCGCACAGCACCCGCAGGTGACGCAGCTCAAGTTCCACAGCACACACCTCGCCGCTCGGGAAGCCGGACCATTGTGCGACAGCCCGGCGCGTGCGGGTCCGGTCGGGGCTCAGACGTTATGCCTCGTGCGCCGGTTCTCCTATGGCCGGGTCGGTTGTCGCCGTCGTCGCGGTCGTGGAAGCCTCCACCTGCGCGCCCCGTCCGGCGGGAGTGACCGCGCGCCCCCACCGCCTTGCGAGGAGACACAGCATGTCCGCCACCAGGGTCCGCTTCACCGTTGAGGCGACCGCGGCCGCGGTACGCGGCGCCCGCCGCCGTGTTTCGGCGACCGTGCGTTCGTGGGGCGTGTCCATGGCCGACGAGTCACTCCTTCCCGTGGAAGTGGTGGCGTCGGAACTCCTCACCAACGCGCTGGTGCACGCGGGCGGCGGTGCCATGACCGTCGAGGTGTCGCTCGATCAGGGGCTGGTGGTCATCACCGTCCTCGACGGCAGCACGGAGGTGCCGCGGGCCCGCGCGACGGACCCGGACCAGGAAGGAGGGCGGGGCCTCGTCCTGATCGACGGCCTCTGCCTCCTGCACGGCGTGGAGCGCACCGCGCACGGCAAGCGCTGCTGGGCGGTCGTTCCGGTGCCGGCGGTGGCCGGGCCGGCTCCCGGAGCGGACCGCGCGGGCGTCGAGGGCGGCGCCGGTCCGGAGTACGAGGGGGTCTGGTCGATCACCGACGGTGGCGCGGAACTGCTGAGCAGGTTGCTGACGACGTGAACCGACGCATGGAGGTCTACCGCTGATGGACCAGCACGACGGCGGGGGTACGGCCCCGCACCCCGATCCGTTCCGGGGAGGATGGGCGGACACGGAGCGGAGACTGCCGGCGCTGACCGGGGCGGCGTGGGCGGCCAAGCGGCGCTCGGCCCTGTCCGAGCGGTTCCCCGGTGAACGGATCGTCGTCCCGTCGGGCGGGCTGAAGGTCAGGAGCAACGACTTCGACCACACCTTCCGCCCGCACTCCGCGTTCGTCCACCTCACCGGTGAGCAGGGAACACACGCGGTCCCGGACAGTGTCCTGGTCCTCGAACCCACGGGGAGCGGGCACTCGGTGACGCTCTTCACCCGGCCGCGGTCGCCGCGTGACGGCGGGCCGGACGGCGCGGAGTTCCACAGCGACCGGCGGTACGGGGAGTTCTGGGTCGGGCGGCGCCGGACCTTGTCCGAGACCTCGGACGCCCTCGGCGTCGAGGCCGCCGCCCGTGACGGACTGCGGCGTGCCCTCGCACGCGAGGTCCCGACCCGCGTCGTACGCGGCGTGGACGCGCTCGTCGACACCCTGGTGCCGCCCGCTCACCGGGCCGAGGCGGAACTGGAGGGCTTCCTGGCCGAGTCACGGCTGGTCAAGGACGAATGGGAGCTGGACCAGCTCCGTGCGGCCGTGGGCAGCACGGTCGCCGGATTCCACGACGTCGTGGGCGAGCTGGACCGGGCCACCCGGTCGGCACGGGGTGAGCGCTGGATCGAGGGCACCTTCAACCGGCGGGCCCGGCTGGACGGTTACGGCCTGGGCTTCGAGACGATCGCGGCGGCGGGGGCGCACGCCTGCGTCCTGCACTGGATGAGCAACGACGGTCCGGTGCGCGACGGCGACCTGCTGCTGCTCGACGCCGGCGTCGAGGCCGACACCTTCTACACGGGGGACGTCACCCGGACCCTGCCGGTCGGCGGGCGGTTCACCGACGTCCAGCGGCGGGTCTACGACCTCGTGTTCGCCGCCCAGTCGGCCGGCATCGCCGCGCTGCGGCCCGGCGCGCGGTACGGCGACTTCCACGAGGCCGCGATGCGCGTCATCGCCGAAGGCCTCGACGGCTGGGGTCTGCGGCCGCCCGGCGCGACGGCGTCGACCCCGGTGTCCGGCCTGTACCGCCGGTACACGGTGTGCGGTTCGGGCCACATGCTCGGGCTGGACTGCCACGACTGCGCCGGAGCCCGCGACAAGACCTATCTGGGCGGGACGCTCGAGCCCGGCCATGTGCTCACCGTCGAGCCCGGCCTGTACTTCCAGCCCGACGACCTGACGGTTCCCGAGGAACTGCGCGGCATCGGCGTGCGGATCGAGGACGACTTCGTCATCACGGCCGACGGGGCGCTGTGCCTGTCGTCCGGGCTGCCGCGCGGCGCGGACGAGGTGGAGGGGTGGGTGGTGTCCCGGTCCCGGTGAGCCTGGTCGCGCGCCCGGTCCGCCGCCCTGTTCGTCCCCATTTCAGAGCAACGTGACATTGTATAGTGGGAGGTGATCGGACCGAGGGCTCGGAGGAGCGCACATGCCTCATCTCACATCGCAGGTGATCTCGGTCCAGACGCATCTGCGCGATCAGGTGGCCGACGCTCTCCGGGCCGCGCTCATCGCCGGTGAACTGCGCCCCGGCGTCGTCTACTCCGCCCCGACGCTCGCGGCGGAACTGGGCGTCTCCGCCACCCCGGTCCGCGAGGCGATGCTGGACCTGGCCCGGGAGGGCCTGGTGGAAGCGGTCCGCAACAAGGGGTTCCGCATCACCGAGATGACCGACCGGGACCTCGACGAGTTCACGGACATCCGTACCCTCATCGAGGTTCCCACCGTGGGCCGGGTCGCCCGGACGGTGCCGGCCGAGCGGTTGGAGGAGCTGCGCCCGCTCGCGCGGCAGATCGTGACGTCTGCTCAGGAGCACGACGTCCTCAAGTACCTGGAAGCCGACCACCGCTTCCACCTCGAACTGCTGTCGCTCGCCGGGAACCAGCGTCTGGTCGAGGTGGTGGCCGACCTGCGCAAGCGCTCGCGCCTGTACGGGCTGGGCGACCTCAACGAGTCGGGGCGCCTGGTGGCCTCGGCACGGGAGCACATCGAACTCCTCGACCTGATCGTGGCCGGCCGCGCGCAGGAGGCGGAGGAGTGCATGCGTCGCCACCTCTCGCACATCCGCACCCTGTGGGCCGACGGCGCGGACGGTGCGGAGGGCGGCGAGCAGACGCTTCGGGCCGGCGACCGGTAGCTCCGCCCACGGGTCACTCCCCCGGCCCACCAGGGAAACCCTGAGTTCCGTCCGATGCCTTCCCCAAGTCATGTCACCTGTGCAATGGTACATGTCACAGGTTAAGTCGTGGTCATGCCAAGCGATCCGCCGGCTCTTCTCTCAGCCGAGGCGCATGACCCGTTCCCTGACTCCCCGACCTGTTCCATCCCATCGGCCACGCCCGTCGCGTGGCCCCATCCCCTCATGGGAGGCTCAGTGAGAACCACGTTCGTGCGCCGAGGTCTGGGCGCGGTGCTGCCTCTGGCCCTGGCGTGGACCATGGGCGCCGGCCTGCTCGCACAACCGGCCGCCGCCCTGCCCGGTACGTCCGCACCGGCCGCGCGCACCGCGGCGCCCGGCGGGCAGGACACCGGTCCGGCGCCCACGCCACAGACCGCCACCGCCGACAGCGCACACGTCGGCAAGGGGCGGCAGGAGCCGTCCCGCATACCGCCGTTGGCGGCGAGCAAGGACGCGCTCCGGCAGGACGGCGGGACGCAGAGCTCGAAGAAGCCCGCCGATGTCGCCGCCGCCTGCGACGCCTCCGACTTCACCGGCCGCACCGGCAGCGCGCTGGTCCGGCAGATCAAGGCCTCCACGACCGACTGCGTCAACACCCTGTTCGAGCTGACCGGGAGCGACGCCCACGGCGCCTTCCGGGAAGCCCAGATGGCCTCCGTCGCGTACGCGGTCCGCGACGGTTCGGCCTCCTATCCCGGCGACTCCACCACCGGAATGCCGCAGCTCGTGCTCTATTTGCGGGCCGGCTACTACGTCCAGTACTACAACCCGGACGCCGTGGGCGCGTACGGCGACGCGCTGCGGACCGCGATCCGCTCGGGCCTGGACGCCTTCTTCGCCAGTCCTCGCTCCCGGGACGTCACCGACGCCAACGGCGAGACCCTCGCCGAGGCCGTCACCCTCATCGACAGCGCCGAGGAGAACGCCCGCTACATCCCTGTGCTGCGGCGGCTGCTGGCGGACTACGACGCGTCGTGGAACACGTCCCGGCCGATGCTCAACGCCGTCAACAACGTGTACACCGTGACGTTCCGCGGCCACCAGGTGCCCGAGTTCGTGACGGCCGTGCGGGCGGACCCCGGCCTGCTCGACTCGCTGTACCGCTTCGCCTCCGACCACCTCGCGCTCCTCGGGACCGGCCAGTCCTACCTCACGTCGAACGCCGGGCGTGAACTCGGCAGGTTCCTGCAGCACTCCGCGCTGCGCGCCGAGGTCCGCCCGCTGGCGTCCGGCCTGCTCGACGCGAGCTCGATCACGGGCGCCACGGCGCCGCTGTGGGTCGGCGTCGCCGAGATGACGGACTACTACGACAAGTCCAACTGCTCGTACTACGGCACGTGCGACCTCCAGGCGCGACTGGCGCGGGCCGTACTGCCGGTCACCCACGTCTGCGGCCCGACCATCACCATCAGGGCGCAGCAGATGACCTCGGGCGAGCTGTCCGCGAGCTGCACGAGCCTGCGCGAGCAGGACGCCCACTTCCACGAGGCCGTCAAGGACGACGGTCCCGTCGCCGGCGACCGCAACGACACCATCGAGGTCGTGGTCTTCGACTCCAGCACCGACTACCAGACCTACGCCGGTGCCATGTACGGCATCGACACCAACAACGGCGGCATGTACCTGGAGGGCGATCCGGGTGCCGTCGGCAACCAGGCCCGCTTCATCGCCTACGAGGCCGAGTGGCTGCGCCCGGACTTCCGGATCTGGAACCTCAACCACGAGTACACCCACTACCTCGACGGCCGGTTCGACATGTACGGCGACTTCGACGCCAACGTCGCCACCCCGACCATCTGGTGGATCGAGGGCTTCGCGGAGTACCTCTCCTACTCCTACCGCGGCGTCGTCTACGACGAGGCGATGGCGGAGGCCGGCAAAGGCACCTACGCCCTGAGCACCCTGTTCGACACCACCTACGGCCACGACACGACGCGCGTCTACCGCTGGGGCTACCTCGCCGTCCGGTACATGCTGGAGAGGCACCCCGCCGACATGGCGACGGTGCTCGGCCACTACCGCTCCGGCGACTGGAACGCGGCGCGCGACCACCTCACCCGCACCATCGGGACGCGGTACGACGCCGACTGGTACACCTGGCTCGCCGGCTGCGCCGCGGGCGACTGCGGCTCCGTGACCGAGTGCGCCGCGCCGGACACCCGGGCCCTCGACCGCGACTGCCGGCGCGGCAACCGGTCCGGCGCCGCGGGGGCCGACGACTACCTGTACCTGTACCTCCCGTCCGGCGTGCACCAGCTGGAGATCACCGTCTCCGGCGGCACGGGTGACGCCGACCTGTACTACAGCGACAGCGGCTGGGCCACCAGCACCAGCCACACCAGCAGCTCGACCGGTGCGGGCAACAGCCACACCCTGACCGTCACCGATCCCCCGGCCGGCTACCACTACGTCACCCTGCACGGGGCGGAGAGCTTCTCCGGCGTCACCGTGGCCACCCGGTACTGACCGCGGCTCCGCCTCCCGCGCACCGGTGCGCGGGAGGCGGAGCGAGGTCGCTCAAAGGGTGAAGCCCGCCGGGTAGGGGTCCGACGGGTCGAGCAGGTACTGGGCGGTTCCGGTGATCCAGGCGCGTCCGGTGACCGACGGGAGGACGGCCGGGCGGTCCCCGACCGTCGTCTCGCCGAGGACGCGGCCGACGAAGCGGGAGCCGATGAACGACTCGTTGACGAAGTCCCGGCCGGCCGGCAGCAGACCGCGGGCGTGTAGTTGCGCCATGCGCGCGCTGGTGCCCGTGCCGCAGGGCGAACGGTCGAACCACCCGGGATGGATCGCCATGGCGTGCCGGGAGTGCTCCGCGGTCGATCCGGGCGCTTCCAGGTAGACGTGGTGGCACACGTCGATCCCGGGGTTCTCCGGGTGGGCCACCGGGTTCTGCGTGTTGATCGCGTCCATGATGGCCAGCCCGGCGTCGAGCATGCGCTGTTTCTCCGCCCGTTCGAACGGGATCTTGAGGTCCTCCAGCCGGACGAAGGCGTAGAAGTTGCCGCCGTAGGCGATGTCGTAGCGCACCGGCCCGTACCCGTCGACGTCGACGACCTGGTCGAGGGCGTGGCAGTACGAGGCGACGTTCTCCAGGGTCACCGATTCGGCGTGGCCGTCGCGCACCCGGACCCGGGCCGTGACCAGTCCGGCGGGTGTGTCGAGTCGTACGACTGTCTCCGGTTCGACGGCCTCGACCATGCCCGTCTCGACGAGGACGGTGGCGACGCCGATCGTGCCGTGTCCGCACATCGGCAGGCAGCCGGAGACCTCGATGTAGAGGACGCCGAAGTCGGCGTCCGGGCGGGTCGGGGGCTGGAGGATCGCGCCGGACATCGAGGCGTGGCCGCGCGGTTCGCACATGAGCAGGGTGCGCAGGTGGTCGCGTTCCGCGACGAAACGCTGCCGTCGCTCGAACATCGTCGCCCCGGGGAGTACACCGACACCGCCCGTGATCACGCGGGTCGGCATGCCCTCGGTGTGGGAGTCGACGGCGTGGTAGCAGACCTTCGAACGCATCGTCAGTTGACCCCGGCGTCGATGAGGGCCTGGGTGGTGGCGCGCACGGCGGCCTCCGTCTGCGGGGTGAGCGGCTGCCTCGGCGGCCGGCACGTGCCGCCGCGCCGGCCGGTCATGTCCTGGCCGAGCTTGATGGCCTGGACGAACTCCGTCCTGCTGTCCCAGCGCAGGACCGGGTGCAGTTGCCGGTAGAGCGGCAGGGCGGTGTCCAGGTCACCGGCGAGCGAGGCCTCGTACAGTGCGAGGCAGGCGCGGGGGAAGACCTGCGGGTATCCGGCGACCCAGCCCTTGGCGCCGGCGATGCCGACCTCCAGGACCGTGTCGTCGGTGCCGATCATGAGGTCGAGGCCGGGGGCCAGTTCGGAGATCTCGTAGCAGCGCCGGACGTCGCCGGAGAACTCCTTGACGCCGACGATGAACCCCTCGGCGTGCAGTTTGGCGAGCAGTTCGGGGCGCAGGTCGACCTTGGTGTCGATGGGGTTGTTGTACGCGGTGACGGGGAGGCCGGCCGAGGCGACCAGCTCGAAGTGTTCGAGGACCGCGCGGTCGTCGGCGCGGTAGGAGTTGGGCGGCAGGCACATGACCGCCTGGCAGCCCGCGTCCTTGGCGAACTCGGCGTGCCGCCTGGCCTCCGCACCGCCGTAGGCGCCGACGCCCGGCATGACGGTGAATCCTTCGGGGGCGGCGGCGAGGGCCGTCTCGACGACGCGGTCGCGCTCGTCGTACGTCAGTGTCTGGTACTCGCCGAGCGAGCCGTTCGGCGCGACTCCGTGCAGTCCCTCCTCGGCGAGCCGGGCGACACTCTGCGCGTAGGCGCCGTAGTCGACCGTGAGATCGGCGTTGAAGGGCAGGCTCGTGGCGACGATGACGCCGTGCCAGGGCTTGCGGTGCTGCTCACTCATGTGCTGCTCCTTCTGTTCCGTCTGTTGCTTCTGTGTTCTCACCGGCGTGGTCCAGGTCGGCGAGGGCGCCGAGGGTGACGGGGGTCGCGATGAGCCGTTCGGTGGGTGTGTAGGCCTGGTGCGGCGCCACGAGGCAGTGCACCGCGGGCCCGCAGATCCGGCCCTGGCACCACCCCATGCCGGCCCGGGTCAGTTGTTTGACCTGCCGGTGGTCGTGGGCCCCGCCGTCGGCGCGGGCGGCGCGGACCGCGCCCGCGGTCACCTCCTCGCACCGGCACACGACGGTGTCGTCGGTCAGCCACCGGGACCAGGCCGGCGGGATCGGGTGGGCCCGGCCCATGGCCCGGGCGAAGGCTCGCTGCCCGGTCACCGTGGCGCGCACCGCGGCCAGGCGCTTCCTCCCCAGGACGGGGGCGGCTCCCCCGTCGGTGAGGACCGACTCGGCGGCGAGGCGGCCCTCGGCGAGCGACAGGCGCGCTCCGCCCACCCCGCACACCTCGCCCGCCGCGTAGAGCCCGGGCACGGTGGTGCGCTGCCCGGCGTCGACGGCGACGACCGCGTTGCCGTCGCCGGAGTCGGTGAGGTCGCAGCCGAGCGGGACGAGCGGGACGAGCAGGTCGAGCTGGGGTGCGAAGCCCCACCCGACGCCCACGGCGTCGACCTCGACGCGTCGTTCCGTGCCCGGGCGGGGGCTGCCGTCCGGTGCCAGGGAGGCGATCCGGACCGAGGAGACGCGGTCGGTGCCCTCGGCGGCGACGATCGCCGTGCGCGGGCGGATCCGGACGCGGTGGCGGGCGAGCGCGGCGCCGTACCGTGCCCCTTCGGCCCACTTGGCGGGGTTGCGCAGCAGCGGACCGGGCGACCGCAGCCAGGCCCGCGGGTCGGCGGCCTCGCACACGGCGACCACTTCGGCGCCGCGGGCCGCGAGTGCGGCGGCCACCGGCAGCAGGAACGGGCCGGTGCCGCCCAGGGCCACGCGGCTGCCCGCCACCACTCCGCCGCCCTTGAGCAGCGCCTGCAGGCCGCCGACGGTGAGCACACCGGGCAGGTCCCAGCCGGGGAAGGGCAGTTGACGGTCGTAGGCCCCGGTCGCCACCAGCAGGCGTGGCGCGCGCAGGACCACGGCGGTCTCCTGGGGCGCTCGGCGCCGGTCGACGGCGTGCACCGTGAAGCCGTCGCCGTCGCCGTCGCCGTCGCGGGTCACGGACCAGACGTGGTGGGCCAGGCGCAGGTCGAGCCGGCCTCGCGCACCGGCCGCCGACAACGCCCGGCGCAGGGCGCGGTACTCGCGCAGCCCGTGGTGGAGGCCGGCGGTCGGGATCGCCTGTCGTGCGTGATCCGGCGGGTGCCGCCAGTACTGGCCGCCCACGGCGCCGCCCGAGTCGACGAGGGTGACGTGCAGGCCCCCGGTCAGGGCAGTGGCCGCCGCGGCCAGGCCGGCCGGCCCCGCTCCCACCACGACGAGGTCCGCCGTCTCACTCATCGCCGTTCTCCTGTGTCTGTGTCGTGACGGTCATGCCCGCGCGGGCCGGTATCAGGCAGGCCCGCTGCCCGCCCACTCCGTCGACGGTCACCAGGCAGTCGAAGCAGACGCCGATCCCGCAGAAGACGCCGCGGGGACGGCGTCCGACGCGGGTGGTGCGCCAGGCGAGGCGGCCCGCGGCCACGAGGGCCGCGGCGACGGTCTGTCCCTCGACGAACCCCAGCGGTTCGCCGTCGACGCTGATCCGGCTCACTGGGCAGCACCTTTCGGGGTGAGGAAGCGGTCGGGCAGCAGTCCGGTGTGCGCTGCCGGGTCGGCTCCCCGCCAGGGGCGGCCGAGCAGATGGGCCGTCACCAGGGCACCGGTCGCGGGTGCCAGTCCGATGCCGGCGCCCTCGTGACCGCAGGCGTGGACGACGCCCGGGACGCGCGGGTCCGGGCCGACGACCGGCAGGTGGTCCGGGCAGTACGGCCTGAATCCCCGGTAGGTCCGGATCAGGTGGGTGTCCCGCAGGAAGGGGAAGAGCGCGCACGCCTGTGCGGCGAGGCGGGTGACGACGGCGGGGTTCAGCGTCGTGTCGAAGCCGACGCGTTCGCGACTGGCGCCGATGAGGACGGTGCCGCCGCGGGTTCCCTCGACGACGCACGAGGTCTCCAGGCCGGCGTCCGAGGAGGCGACGTTCGCGACGTAGTCGGCGGAGTACACCTTGTGCCGGACCATCGGCGGCAGCGGTTCGGTCACGAGGACGAAGCCCCGGCGCGGCAGCACCTCCACGGGCGCGCCGAGCCGGCGGCCGACCTCGCCGCCCCAGGTGCCGGCGGCGTTGACGACGGCGTCGGCGGGCAGCAGGTCACCGGCCGCCGTCCGGACACCGGTGACCTCGCCGTCGCGGCCGGTGACCGCGGTGGCGACCTCGGCCGTCCGGGTGCGGGCTCCGCGCTCCACGGCCGCGCGCAGCAGGGCCGCCGCCGCCAGCACGGGCTGCACCTGGGCGTCCTGCGGGTAGTGGACGCCGCCGGGGATGCCCGGGGCGAGGTGGGGTTCGAGTTCGCGGACGCGGTCGACCGGCTCGACGCGCACCCCTGCCGCCGCCTGCCGGGCGGCGAACTCGCCGAGCGCCGCGAGCCCTTCGGCCGTACTCGCGACGACCAGGCCTCCCTTGGGCTCCAGTTCGAAGGAGTCCGCCCCGAGTTCGTTCCCGGCCTCGTCCCACAGCGTGCGGCTCAGGCGGGCCAGGTCGAGTTCGGGTCCCGGTTCCTTGTCGGAGAGCAGGACGTTGCCCTCGCCGCGGCTCGTGGTCCCGGCACCGACGGGCCCGCGGTCGACGACCGTGACGTCCAGGCCCGCCGAAGCGGCGTGGAAGGCGCATGCGGCACCGATCACGCCCCCGCCCACGACGACGACCTTCAGGGCCATCGACCCCTCCTCAGTAAAATGTCACATGCCATCGCTCGTCGCTCAGGCTATACATCCGGCCTCCTGGAACACAACGGCTCGTCAGCGTCCGGGAGTGACCGGAGAGCCTTGCATGATTCATAAATTCATATTTAATTTGGACGCTGGTCCGTGAGCCGAGCCGGGAGGCCCCCCTTGAAGATCACCCGCATCGAGACCTTCGCCGTGCCGCCCCGATGGCTGCTGTGCCGGGTGGAGACCGACGAGGGCGTCGTCGGCTGGGGCGAGCCCGTCGTCGAGGGGCGGGCGGCGACCGTACGCACCGCGGTGCACGAACTGGCCGAACTGCTCATCGGCCAGGACCCGTCGCGCATCGAGGACCACTGGCAGGTGATGACGAAGGGCTCCTTCTACCGGGGCGGCCCGGTGCTCTCCAGCGCCGTCGCGGGACTCGACCAGGCCTTGTGGGACATCGCGGGCAAGAGGTTCGGCGTCCCCGTCCACGTACTGCTCGGCGGCCCGGTGCGCGACCGCGTGCGCGCCTACAGCTGGGTGGGCGGCGACGAGCCCGCCGAGGTGGCGGACGCCGTCGCCGCACAGGTGGAGGCCGGCTTCACGGCGGTCAAGATGAACGCGTGCGGCAGGATGAACCGGCTGGCGACGACCCGCGACATCGACGACCTGGTGGGGCGCGCCGCCGCGGCACGGGAAGTACTGGGACCCGACCGGGACTTCGCGGTCGACTTCCACGGGCGTTTCACGGTGGCCAACGCACGCAAGGTGCTGCCGCGGCTGGCGCCCTTCAACCCGCTCTTCGCCGAGGAGACGACGCTGCCGGAGTACACCCACCTGCTGGGTGACCTGGTGACCGCCTCACCGGTGCCCCTCGCCACGGGCGAGCGCCTGTACTCCCGCACCGACGTGCTGCCCGCCCTCCAGGCCGGGATCGCCGTCCTGCAACCCGATCTCTCCCACGCGGGCGGGATCTCCGAGGTGCGCCGCATCGCCGCGCTCGCGGAGACCTTCGACGTCCCGGTCGCACCGCACTGCCCCCTCGGCCCGGTCTCCCTGGCGTCCAGCCTGCAGATCGCCTTCAGCACCCCCAACTTCCTCATCCAGGAGCAGAGCATCGGCATCCACTACAACCGGGGTGCCGAGGTCCTCGACTACGTCGTCGACCCGGAGGTGTTCCGCTTCCACGACGGGTGCTTCCTGCGGCCCACCGCGCCGGGCCTCGGCATCGAGGTCGACGAGCGTGCCGTACGGGCGGCCGACGGCAGCGTCCCGGCCTGGCGGGGGCCCGTGTGGCGGCATCCGGACGGCTCGTTCGCCGAGTGGTGAGCAACCCCGCCGGACGTCGTACCGCCCCAGTGACCGTGCCCGCAGCCGACAACTCGCACCGGAGCCCCTCCATGGAACTCACCGACTTCACCACCCGGCTGGGCCGCGACCGGCTCGCCGCCATCGTGCGCGGACGCTCGGCGGACGCCGCCCTGCGCACCGTGCTCGCACTCGTCGAGGAAGGCGTCGGCCTCGTCGAGGTCTCCCTCAACACCGAGGACGCCTGCGGCGTGATCGCCAGGGCCGTCCGCGAGGTCGGCGCGGACGCGTTCGTCGGCGCCGGCACGGTCGTCACGCCCGGCGATCTGCGACGGGCCCTGGACGCCGGCGCCACGTGGGTGGTCACCCCGTCCGGCGGTGACGTGGTCGCCGCCGCGGCGCGGCAGGGCGTGCCCGTGGTGGCGGGCGCCCTGACCCCCACGGAGGCGGTCGCCGTCATGGCCGCGGGCGCCACCGCGGTCAAGCTCTTCCCCGCCTCGCTGGGCGGACCGGCCTATCTCCGGGCCCTCAAGGACCCGTTCCCCGACATGCCGTTGGTGCCGGTCGGCGGGGTGGACGCGGACCTCGTGCCGGAGTACTTCGCGGCGGGTGCCCTCGCGGTCGGTGTCGGGTCGCCCCTGGTCGGCGACGCCGCGCACGGTGGTGACCTGGACGGGCTGCGCGAGCGGGCCCGCCGGTTCCGTTCGGTGTGCCGGGCGGAGGGCGCCGCATGACGGCCGACGTCCTGACCTTCGGCGAGACGATGCTGTCCCTGCAGACCGAAGGCCCGCTGAGCACCGGGGCACCGGCCCGCACCACGGTGGCCGGCGCCGAGTCGAACGTCGCCGTCGGACTGGCCCGCCTCGGCCACCGCGTCGCCTGGGCGGGCCGCCTGGGCGCGGACGAACCGGCCCGTCTGGCCCTGCGGACCCTGCGCGGCGAGGGCGTCGACGTACGGCACGCCACCACCGACCCCGAGGCACCGACAGGTGCCCTGATGCGGGAACGCCTCGTCGGCGACGTGGCCCGCGTGCACTACTGGCGCACCGGGTCCGCCGCCTCCCGGCAGCGGCCCGAGCACCTGACCCCCGCCCTGGCCGAGGGCGCCCGCGTCCTGCACGTCACCGGCATCACCTGTGCGCTGGGACCCGGCCCGCTCGCGACGGTGACCGAGGCGGTCGCCCACGCACGCGCGCACGGCTGGACGGTGGTGCTGGACGTCAATCACCGGGCCCGGCTGTGGAGCGCCGAGGAAGCGGCGGCCGTCCTGCGCCGGCTGCGCGGCGGCATCGACGTCGTGATCGCCTCCGACGACGAACTGCCCCTGATCGCCGGGGACGACGACACCGACGAAGCCGGGCGGGTGGCCCAGGCACTGGCCGCCGGAGTGCGCGAAGTGGTCGTCAAACGGGGCGGCGACGGTGCCGGACTGTACCGCGCCGACGGGCACCGTCTGGAGCAGCCCGCGCCGCGCGTGCCGGTGGTGGACACGGTCGGCGCCGGGGACGCCTTCTGCGCCGGTTACCTCTCGGGTCTGCTGGACGGGCTCGCACCGGCCGACCGCCTGGGTCGTGCGGTCACCACCGGCGCCTTCGCGGTCGCCGCCCGGGGCGACTGGGAGGGCCTGCCGCACCGCGACGAACTGGCCGTGCTCAACGCCCCGCCGGGCGGCGCCATACGCTGAGCGCACCGAGTCCCGGCGAGCGACCCCGTGAGCCGCTCCACCGACGAGTCACCCTCAGGAGAACCACATGGCGTCCTACTCGGGCCGCGGCGTGCACGGACAGGTGGTGCACCGGCTGGGCGCACGCATCGTGGGCGGCGAGATCGCCGAGGGCGAGATCCTCGACATCGGCGCGCTCGGGGCGGAGCTGGACGTGAGTCTGACGGTGATGCGGGAGGCGCTGAAAGTGCTCGCGGGCAAGGGACTGACCGACGCCCGGCAGAAGCGCGGCACCTTCGTCCGGGAGCGCGCCCACTGGAACCTCCTCGACGCCGACGTGATCCGCTGGCGGATGGAGACCGGCGACGCCGGTCCGCTGCTGCGCGACCTCGCCGACGTACGATCCGTCGTCGAGCCCGCCGCCGCGCGCCGGGCCGCCCTGCACCGTACGGACGCCGACCTGGCGGCCCTGGAGAGCGCCCTCGACGCCATGGGGCGGACCGGCCTGGGCCCCGCCGCCGCCGCCGAGGCGGACGCCGCCTTCCACCGGGCCCTGCTCGCCGCCACCGGCAACGAGCTGCTGCGCAGGATGGACCTGCTCCTGGAACCGGGGCTCAGGGAACGCGACCGGCTGGTCCACGCCCACGAGGACGCCGACGACCCGGTCCCGAGCCACCGCGCGGTCCTGGACGCCGTGCGGGACCGGGACCCGGCGCGGGCCGAGTCCGCGATGCTGGCCCTGCTCGCCAAGGCCGCGGCGGACCACGACCACCTCACGCGCGGCCCGCGGCACGACACCTGACGGGAACTGATCCACTGGGTGACTCGTCCTGACGGGCAGAGGACGACTGGACGGAAGACATGGTGGAGCAGGCGGAGGCACGGCCGCGACCGGGACCGGTGGCGCGGGCACGGGCCCTGACGGCACGGGTGCGGAGACGGGCGTCCCGGGTAGGGGGCCGGCCGGCCCGGTCGCGGGGCCGGGTGATCGCGGCGGCCGCCGCGCTGACGGCGGTCCTGCTCGTGTTCCACGGCGCGGTCCCCAACGCGGCGCTCGGGCTGGGCAGTCTGCTGGAGACGTTCCTGCCGTGGCTCGGTGCGGTGGTCGTGGTGCTGCTCGTCCTGGCGCTGATACGCCGGTCGGTGCTCGCGCTGGTGGCCCTCCTGCTGCCGGTCGCGGCCTGGACGTACCTCTTCGGGCCACTGCTGCTGCCCGCGCCGGAGCCCGGCGCCGACGACCTGGTCGTGGTCCAGCACAACGTCAGCGACGAGAACGACGACCCCGCGGGCACCGCCCGTGCCCTGGCCGGCGCGGAACCCGACCTCATCGCCCTCCAGGAGCTGGTGCCCCCGACCCTCGACGTGTACGCGCGGACCCTGGCCCCCGACTACCCGTACCGGACGGTCCAGGGCACGGTCGGACTCTGGTCGAAGCACCCGCTCACCGATGCCCGGCCACTCGACATCAAACCGCCCGGCATCACGGAGGAGTGGAACCGGGGTCTGCGGACGGTGGCCCGCACACCGCACGGCGAGATCGCGGTGTACGTCGCGCACCTGCCCTCGGTCCGCGTCGGCGCGGGCGGCCTGGCATCGGCCTGGCGGGACGAGAGCGCCGGGCTGCTGGGCGATGCCGTCGCGGCCGAGGAGCTGCGCCGGGTGGTGCTGCTGGGCGACCTCAACGGCACGGTCGACGACCGCGCCCTCGACCCGCTGACCACGCGACTGGACGTCGCCGAGCGGGGCGTCGCGTTCAGCTTCCCCGCCGCTTTCCCGGTGGCCCGGATCGACCAGGTCATGGCCCGCTCCGCGACCGTCGGCCACATCCGCACCCTGCCCGCCACCGGCAGCGACCACCTCCCGGTCGCCGCGCGGATCACGCTGGACTGAAGCGCATCACGCTGAACTGAAGGCACATACGCCCACACGTTTCACCTGCCGGGCGCAACGGCCGCAATCCGGCACGAGGGCAAGCCGCTTGCGGGGCTTGCGTTAGCCTTTCGTTGTGACGCGACGACTTGCTCAGGTGGCGAAGAAGGTTGGGGTCAGCGAGGCCACGGTCAGCCGGGTCCTCAACGGCAAGCCCGGGGTTTCCGAGGCGACCCGGCAGTCCGTGCTGAGCGCGTTGGACGTGCTCGGATACGAGCGGCCGACCCAGCTGCGGGGCGAGCGGGCGCGTCTGGTGGGGCTGGTCCTGCCCGAGCTGCAGAACCCGATCTTCCCGGCGTTCGCCGAGGTCATCGGCGGCGCGCTGGCCCAGCAGGGACTGACGCCGGTGCTCTGCACCCAGACCAAGGGCGGCGTCTCCGAGGCGGACTACGTCGAGTTGCTGCTCCAGCAGCAGGTGTCCGGCGTCGTCTTCGCCGGCGGGCTGTTCGCACAGGCCGACGCCCCGCACGACCACTACCGGCTGCTCGCCGAGCGCAACATCCCGGTGGTGTTGATCAACGCGTCGATCGACAACCTCGACTTCCCCTGCATCGCCTGCGACGACGCCGTGGCCGTCGAGCAGTCCTGGCGGCACCTGGTCTCCCTCGGGCACGAACGCATCGGCCTGGTCCTCGGCCCCTCGGACCACATCCCCTCGCGCCGGAAGCTGGCCGCCGCTCAGGAGGCGGCCGACGCCATGAACGCCGAGCTGCCCGAGGAGTTCGTGGAGCGGTCGATGTTCTCGCTGGAGGGCGGCCAGGCAGCCGCCTCCCGCCTCATCGACCGCGGCGTCACCGGCATCATCTGCGCCAGCGACCCCCTCGCCCTCGGCGCCGTACGCGCCGCCCGCCGCCGCGGACTGGCCGTCCCCCACGACATCTCCGTCGTCGGCTACGACGACTCCGCCTTCATGACCTGCACCGAACCCCCGCTCACCACCGTCCGCCAGCCCATCGAGGCCATGGGACGCGCCGCCGTCGACCTCCTCTGCGCCCAGATCCAGGGCACCGAGGTGCCGCACGGAGAGCTGCTCTTCGAACCGGAACTCGTCGTCCGCGGCTCCACCGCACAGGCCTCCGCCGAGTAGCGGCACAACTATCTCCGCAAGTTCTTGCGGTAGCTGACAGCGGCTTGCGGCTGTCCGACGTAGCCCGTGAAAACCCCTGATCCGGGGCTTGCTCCGGCTTCCTCTGCTGCCCCGCGGGGCTCACCACGGTTACACGCGTGCCAATTTCCACTGCTCCAGCCGTGGACGACTCAACAATTCTCTGCAACTCTCTGAGCGCTCAACGTAAATGACAGAGAACCGAGGCGGAGATCGGGGACAGATGAGAATCCGGAACTGGAGATCACGTGCCCTGTGCACGGTGGTCGCGACCAGTCTCCTGGCGTTGGGAGGTCCGCTGCTGTCGGCCACGGCAGCCGGTGGCCCCAACATCGCCGTGGGGGACCCCACGGCGGCGAGCAGCTCGCACGGCGAGTACGGCGCCGCCAACATCACCGACGGGAACCAGGGTTCGTACTGGCAGAGCGGCGGCGGCAGCCTGCCCCAGTGGGTGCAGACCGACCTCGGTGCCACCGAGCGGATCGACGAGGTCGTCCTGCGGCTGCCCGCCGGCTGGGAGAGCCGCGACCAGACGCTCTCCGTGCAGGGCAGCGCGGACGGCACCAGCTTCAGCACGCTGAAGAGCTCGGCCAAGTACACCTTCAGCCCGGGGTCGGGCAACACGGTCGCCGTGAGCTTCCCCGCCACCCGGACGCGCTACGTGCGGATCGACGTCACCGCGAACAGCGGGTGGCAGGCGGCCCAGCTCTCCGAGCTGGAGGTGCACGCGGCCGGGGAGTCGTCCGCGAACCTCGCCGCCGGACGCACGCTGACGGCGAGCAGCTCCACCGGGCAGTACACCCCCGGCAACGGCAACGACGCCAACAAGGCCACCTACTGGGAGAGCGCCAACAACGCCCTGCCGCAGTGGCTCCAGGCCGACCTCGGCTCCTCCCGCCGCGTCGACCGCGTCGTGCTGCGGCTGCCGGACGGCTGGCCGAACCGCAGCCAGACCCTGAAGGTCCAGGCGAGCGACAACGGCAAGGACTTCACCGACCTGACCGCCGCCGAGGCCCACGCCTTCGACGCGGCGGGCGGTCAGTCCGCCACCATCACCTTCGACGCCGCCACCACGCGCTACGTGCGCGTCCTGGTGACGGCCAACACCGGCCACCCGGCGGCCCAGGTCTCCGAGCTGGAGGTCTACGGCCCGGCGACCGGTGACACCCGGGCCCCGAGCGCACCGGCGAACCTCGCCCTCACCGAGCCAGCCACCGGTCAGATCAGGCTGACCTGGGACGCGGCCACCGACGACACGGCCGTCACCGGCTACGACATCTACGCCGACGGCGACCTGCTGACATCGGTCGCGGGCGACGTCACCACGTACACCGACACCCGGCCGGCCGGCACGACCGTCACCTACTTCGTGCGGGCCAAGGACGCGGCCGGCAACCAGTCGGCCGACAGCAACTCCGTGACCCGCCGCGCGGACACCGGCGACACCCAGGCGCCCACCGCGCCCGCGAACCTCGCCCTCACCGAGCCGTCCGCCGGACAGATCAAGCTGACCTGGGACGCCTCGACCGACAACGAGGGCGTCACCGGCTACGACGTCTACGCCAACAACCAACTTCGCAAGAGCGTCGCCGGTGATGTGACCACCTACACCGACACCCAGCCCGCGTCCGCGAACGTGACCTACTTCGTGCGGGCGAAGGACGCGGCCGGCAACCAGTCGGGCGACAGCAACTCCGTGACCCGCACCGGCAGCGGGGACGGCTCCAACATGGCCGTCGGTAAGCCGATCAGCGCCTCCTCCGTCATCCACACCTACGTCGCCGAGAACGCCAACGACAACAACACGTCCACCTACTGGGAGGGCGCCGCGGGCAGCTACCCGAACACGCTCACCCTGAAGCTGGGCGCCAACGCGGACGTCGACCGCGTCGTCCTCAAGCTCAACCCCGACACCAGCTGGTCGAAGCGCACCCAGCGGATCGAGGTACTCGGACGCGAGCAGGACGCGACCGGGTTCAGCAGCCTGGTGGCCGCGAAGGACTACGTCTTCGACCCGGCGAGCGGCGGCAACAGCGTGTCCGTGCCGGTCGGTGAGCGGGTCGCCGACGTGCGGCTCAGCTTCACGGCCAACAGCGGGGCGACGGCCGGGCAGATCGCCGAGTTCCAGGTGATCGGCACGCCCGCGCCCAACCCCGACCTGGAGGTGACGAAGCTGACCACCTCACCCGCCTCGCCCGTGGAGTCGGACGAGATCACCGTGTCCGCCACCGTCCGCAACAGCGGTGCGGCCGACGCCCCGGCGGGCGAGGTCGCCGTGCGCCTGGGCGACACCGAGGTCGCCACGGCCGAGGTGGGCGCGCTGAAGGCGGGTGCGCAGACCACGGTCGACGCCTCCGTCGGAGCCCGCGACGCCGGGTCGTACGAGCTGAGCGCGGTCGCCGACTCGGCGGACGAGATCACCGAGCAGAACGAGACCAACAACACCTATACGCGGCCCGAGCCCCTGGTGGTGAAGCCGGTCCAGAGCTCCGACCTGGTGGCCGCCGCGGTCACCACGTCCCCCTCCAGCCCGGCCGCCGGTGACGACGTGACCTTCAAGGTCGCGCTGAGGAACCAGGGCACCCAGGACTCGGCGGGCGGCGGCCACGAGGTGAAGATCGACCTCCTCGACTCCAAGGGCGCCACCGTCAAGACGCTGACCGGCGCGCACGACGGTGTCATCGCCGCCGGTTCGACCAGCCCCGCGGTGAGCCTCGGCACCTGGAAGGCGGCCAACGGCTCGTACACCCTGAAGGTCGAGGTCGCAGCCGACGCGAACGAGCTGCCGGTCAAGCGGGAGAACAACACCGCCACGCAGCCGCTGTTCGTCGGGCGCGGCGCCGACATGCCGTACGACATGTACGAGGCGGAGGACGGCACGGCCGGCGGCGGTGCGGAGGTGGTCGGTCCCAACCGGACCATCGGCGACATCGCGGGAGAGGCGTCCGGCCGCAAGGCCGTGCACCTCGACGAGACCGGTGAGTACGTCGAGTTCACCACCCGGGCCGAGACCAACACCCTGGTGACCCGCTTCTCGATCCCGGACGCCCCGGGCGGCGGGGGCATGAACTCCACCCTCAACGTCTACGTCGACGGCGTCATGAAGAAGGCGCTGCCGCTCACGTCGAAGTACGCCTGGCTGTACGGCGCCGAGGCGTCCCCCGGCAACTCGCCGAGCGGCGCGCCGCGGCACATCTACGACGAGGCGCACATCATGCTGGGCGAGACCGTCCCGGCGGGAAGCAAGATCCGGTTGCAGAAGGACGCCGCGAACAACACCGACTACGCGATCGACTTCGTCAACCTGGAGCAGGTCGCACCGGTGGCCAACCCGGACCCGGCGGCGTACGCGGTGCCCGCCGGATTCTCGCACCAGGACGTGCAGAACGCCCTCGACCGGGTCCGCATGGACTCCACGGGCAAGCTCGTCGGCGTGTACCTGCCGCCCGGCGACTACCAGACGTCGAGCAAGTTCCAGGTGTACGGCAAGGCGGTCCAGGTGGTCGGCGCGGGGCCGTGGTTCACGCAGTTCCACGCACCCTCGACGCAGGACAACACCGACGTCGGCTTCCGGGCCGACGCGAGCGCGAAGGGTTCGTCGTTCGCCAACTTCGCCTACTTCGGCAACTACACGACCCGCATCGACGGGCCGGGCAAGGTGTTCGACTTCTCCAACGTGTCGGACATCGTGATCGACAACATCTGGAACGAGCACATGGTGTGCCTGTACTGGGGCGCCAACACGGACCGGGTCACGATCAAGAACTCCCGGATCCGCAACACGTTCGCCGACGCCGTCAACATGACCAACGGCTCGACCGACAACCTCGTCTCCAACAACGACGCCCGGGCCACCGGTGACGACAGCTTCGCGCTCTTCTCGGCGATCGACGCGGGCGGCGCGGACATGAAGAACAACCTCTACGAGAACCTGACGTCGACACTGACCTGGCGCGCGGCGGGGCTCGCCGTCTACGGCGGCTACAACAACACCTTCCGCAACATCCACATCGCCGACACCCTGGTCTACTCCGGCATCACCATCAGCTCGCTGGACTTCGGCTACCCGATGAACGGCTTCGGCACCGATCCGACGACCTTCGAGAACATCTCGATCGTCCGGGCCGGCGGGCACTTCTGGGGCAACCAGACCTTCCCGGGCATCTGGGTGTTCTCGGCGTCCGAGGTGTTCCAGGGCATCCGGGTCAACAACGTGGACATAGTCGACCCGACCTACAGCGGCATCATGTTCCAGACGGACTACGTGGGAGGTCAGCAGCAGTACCCGATCAAGGACACGATCTTCACCGACGTCACCATCTCCGGCGCGCGCAAGAGCGGTGACGCGTTCGACGCCAAGTCCGGCTTCGGGCTGTGGGCCAATGAGATGCCGGAGGCCGGGGAGGGCCCGGCGGTCGGCGAGGTCGTCTTCAACAACCTGACGCTCGAGGACAACGCCGTGGACATCAGGAACACGACGTCCACCTTCAAGATCATCCGCAACCCATAGACCTGACCTGACCTTGTCGGACAGGTAGACGACTGGCGCAAGTCTCTTGCGAGACTTGCGCTAGTCTTGCGTATGTGACGCGACGACTTGCTCAAGTAGCGAAGAAGGTTGGGGTCAGCGAGGCCACGGTCAGCCGGGTCCTCAACGACAAACCGGGGGTTTCCGAGGCGACCCGGCAGTCCGTGCTGAGCGCGTTGGACGTGCTGGGCTACGAGCGGCCGACCCAGCTGCGGGGCGAGCGGGCGCGTCTGGTGGGGCTGGTCCTGCCCGAGCTGCAGAACCCGATCTTCCCGGCGTTCGCCGAGGTCATCGGCGGCGCGCTGGCCCAGCAGGGACTGACGCCGGTGCTGTGCACGCAGACGAAGGGCGGCGTCTCCGAGGCGGACTACGTCGAGTTGCTGCTCCAGCAGCAGGTGTCCGGGGTCGTCTTCGCCGGCGGGCTGTTCGCACAGGCCGACGCCCCGCACGACCACTACCGGCTGCTCGCGGAGCGCAACATCCCGGTCGTCCTTATCAACGCCTCCATCCCGGACCTCGACTTCCCCTGCATCGCCTGCGACGACGCCGTGGCCGTCGAGCAGTCCTGGCGGCACCTGGTCTCCCTCGGGCACGAACGCATCGGCCTGGTGCTGGGTCCGGGCGACCACATCCCCTCCCTGCGCCGGCTCCAGGCCGCCGTACAGGCCGCGGGCGGCTCGGTGGCCGAGGAGTTCGTGGAGCGGTCGATGTTCTCGCTGGAGGGCGGCCAGGCAGCCGCCTCCCGCCTCGTCGACCGCGGCGTCACCGGCATCATCTGCGCCAGCGACCCCCTCGCCCTCGGCGCCGTACGCGCCGCCCGCCGCCGCGGACTGGCCGTCCCCCACGACATCTCCGTCGTCGGCTACGACGACTCCGCCTTCATGACCTGCACCGAACCCCCGCTCACCACCGTCCGCCAGCCCATCGAGGCCATGGGACGCGCCGCCGTCGACCTCCTCTGCGCCCAGATCCAGGGCACCGAAGTCCCCCACCGGGAGCTGCTCTTCGAACCGGAACTCGTCGTCCGCGGCTCCACCGCACAGGCCTCCGCCAAGTAGCGACTGTCGAACAATTTCGAGATCAGCGCGAGATATTGCGTTCACCTGTCCGCGGTGGTTGAGATGTGCGGCGCCGCCGTCGCCGCCCGTCCGCAGGCGAGGCAGAATCGGGGCAGGAGGCGTGGGAGGAGGCGACGCGTGCGGGAGCGACCGTGGCGGCGCGAGGTGCGCCGCCCTGCGAAACCCCTCGTCAGCGGGCGCCGGGCGCTGCGAGGAGCTCTGCGGCCGATGACGGAGGCACTGGGCGCGCGACGCCGACTGGCCTGGCTGAACGAGGCCGGTACGTGGATCGGCACCACGCTGGACCTGCGGCGCACGGCGGAGGAGCTGGCCGCGTTCACCGTCCCGGAGCTGGCCGACGGCTCCGCGGTGGACCTGCTGGACACCGTGCTGCGGTTCCAGGACGGCGACCGCGTCCGAGGCAGCGAACCCCCGCGGCTCAGGGCCATGGCGGTGGCGGAGATCGACGGCCTGGACCTCGCGCCGGACCCGGTCGGCGAGCTGTCCGTGCACAGCGCCGACCGGCTGGGCCTCAAGTGCCTGACCACGCGCGAACCGGTGCTGATCGCCCGGATGACACGGGCGGACTACGCCGTCGTCGCGCCGACCGCCGAGTCCGCCGACGTCATGCGGCGCGCGGGAGTCCACTCGTACCTGGTGGTTCCGCTCGTCGCCCGCGGGGTGCTGCTGGGGCTGGCGGACTTCGTCCGGGCCGGCAGCCGGGCGCCGTTCACCGAGGGCGACGTGGCGCTGGCCATGGAGCTGGCGTCCAAGGCGGCCGTGTCCATCGACAACGCCCGGCTCTACGGGAGGGAGCGCGAGCACGTGGTCACGCTCCAGCGCGCGCTGCTCCCCCGGTCCAGTCCGAGCACTCCGGGGCTCGCGGTCTCCTCGTGCTACGACCCGGCCGCCGATCCGGCCGCCGTGGGCGGTGACTGGTTCGACGTGGTCGCGCTGCCCAGCGGGCGCACCGCGCTGATGGTGGGCGACGTGATGGGGCGCGGGCTCGCGGCCGCCGCGACCATGGGACGGCTGCGCACGGTGGCCCGCACTCTGATGGCGCTGGACATCGCGCCCGAGCGGCTGCTGGCCCGGCTCGACCTGGCCGCCCGTGACCTGGAGGAGGACCAGTACGCCACCTGTCTGTGCGCGGTCTACGACCCGTACGGCTCCGCCTTCCGCATCGCCAGCGCCGGTCATCCGCCGCCGCTGCTCACCGGCGCCGACGGAACCGCCGCGTATCTGGACGTGCCCGCCGGGGCGCCGCTGGGCGCCGGGGTGATCCCGTACGACCCGGTGGACGTTCCCGCGCCCGGGGGGAGCCGCCTGACGCTGTACACGGACGGCTTGATCAGGTCGCGGACCGCCGGGCTCGCCGACCGGATGGAGCGGCTGCGCGAGGCGGCCGGTGGCGCCGTGCCCGAGGGCGGCGCGGTGTGCCGGGCGGTCACCGAGCGGGTGGGGAGCGACCGGTCCGACGACGCGATCGTCCTGGTCGCGGGCGCCCGTCCGCTGGGTCCGGACGGTGACGTGTTCGTACGGACGCTGCCGCCGGACGGCAAGGCTGCCGGACAGGCGCGGACGACGGTGCGCGAGCAGTTGGTGAAGTGGGGACTGGAGGAACTGGTCGACACCACCGAGCTGGTCGTCAGCGAGCTGGTGGGCAACGCCCTGCGGTACGGGAACGCCCCGGGCGAGCTGCGGCTGCTGCGGGACGAGCGGCTGTCGGTGGAGGTCTCCGACTCCGGGCCGGACCTGCCGCAGATCCAGCACGCGGACGTGAGCGACGAGAGCGGGCGCGGTCTGCAGCTGATCAACATGCTGTGCCGGCGCTGGGGCTCGTGCCGTACGCCGTCGGGGAAGGTGGTCTGGGCCGAGCAGGACCTGCCCGTGCGGGCCGGTGCCGCCCGGCCGCACGGGCAGTAGCCCCCTTGCCCCTCGCCCGTCCGTTATGCCGCCTTCTCCATCGTCCGCCGCCCGAACTGGGTGCGGTGGAGCTGGGCGTAGCGGCCGCCGGCCGTGAGGAGTTCGTCGTGCGTGCCGCGCTCCACGATGCGGCCGGCCTCGACCACCAGGATCTGGTCGGCCGCCCGGACGGTGGACAGCCGGTGCGCGATGACCACGGCGGTCCTGCCCTCCAGGGCCTCGGTCAGGGCCTCCTGGACGGCCGCCTCGGAGGTGTTGTCGAGGTGGGCGGTGGCCTCGTCGAGGATGACGACGCGCTGGCGGGCCAGCAGCAGCCGGGCGATGGTCATGCGCTGGCGCTCCCCGCCGGAGAGCCGGTAGCCGCGCTCGCCGACCACGGTGTCGAGGCCGTCGGGCAGGGACCGTACGAGGTCGGTCAGGCGGGCGCGGCGCAGCGCGTCCCACAGTTCGGTGTCCAAGGCCTCGGGCCGGGCCAGGAGCAGGTTGGCGCGGACGGTGTCGTGGAAGAGGTGGCCGTCCTGGGTGACCATGCCGACGGTGTCGCGCAGGGAGCGGGCGCTGAGGTCGCGGACGTCGACGCCGCCGATGCGCACGGTGCCGCCGTCGGTGTCGTACAGGCGCGGCAGGAGCTGGGCGATGGTGGACTTGCCGGCGCCGGAGGAGCCGACGAGGGCGATGGTCTGGCCGGGTTCGGCGCGGAAGGAGAGGCCGTGCAGGACCTCGTCGCCGCCCCGGGTGTCCAGTGAGGCGACCTCTTCGAGGGAGGCCAGGGAGACCTTGTCGGCGGAGGGGTAGCCGAAGCGGACGTCGTCGAACTCGACGGCGACCGGGCCGTCGGGGACCGGGTCGGCGTCGGGCTTCTCGTCGATGAGCGGGGTCAGGTCCAGGACCTCGAAGACCCGCTCGAAGCTGACGAGGGCGCTCATGACCTCGACGCGGGCCCCGGCGAGCGCGGTGAGCGGCGCGTACATGCGGGTGAGCAGCAGCGCCAGCGCGACGACGGCGCCCGCGTCCAGGGTGCCGCGCAGGGCGAAGAAGCCGCCGAGGCCGTAGACGAGGGCCAGGGCGAGGGCGGAGACCAGGGTGAGGGCGGTGATGAAGGCCGCCTGTGCGGTGGCGGTACGCACGCCGATGTCGGCGACGCGGCGGGCGCGGTCGGCGAACTCGGCCGACTCCTCCTCGGGACGGCCGAACAGCTTGATCAGCGTGGCGCCGGGTGCGGAGAAGCGCTCGGTCATGCGGGTGCCCATGGCGGCGTTCAGGGTGGCGGCCTCGCGCTGCATGCGGGCCATGCGGCGGCCCATGCGCCGGGCGGGGAGTACGAAGACGGGGAGCAGGACCAGGGCGAGCAGGGTGATCTGCCAGGAGAGGGTGAGCATCACGGCGAGGGTGAGGACCAGTGTGACCAGGTTGGTCACCACGCCGGAGAGGGTGTTGCTGAAGGCGCGCTGGGCGCCGATGACGTCGTTGTTGAGACGGGAGACCAGTGCGCCCGTACGAGTGCGTGTGAAGAACGCGACCGGCATGCGCTGCACATGATCGAACACAGCCGTGCGCAGATCGAGGATGAGTCCCTCCCCGAGCATGGCCGACAGCCTCCGGGAGAGGATGCCGAGGCCCGCCTCGGCGACCGCGATCAGCGCGATCAGCAGGGCGAGCCGGACGACCGTGCCCTCGTCGCCGCCCGACACGATCGTGTCCACGACGCGCCCGGCCAGCACGGGAGTGGCGACGGCGAGGAGTGCGGTGACCACCCCGAGCAGGACGAACCGGGCGATACGGCGGCGGTGCGGGCGGGCGAAGGCGCCGATGCGGCGCAGCGTCGCGCGGGCGAGGGGGCGGCGGTCCTGCTCGGCGTTCATGACGCTGTGCAGCTGGGTCCAGGCTGTGGTCTCCATGCTCATGCGAGTGACGGTAGAACCTCGAGTTTCCTTGAGGTCAAGCGCCGGGGAGCGGGCCGGCCGCCCGCGGTCCGTAAACCGTCGTCCGCGCGTCGGTCATCCGTAGTTGGCGCGGCTCGGGGAATCTCTTGTGGTGTGACAGCGGTGGAGATCCCCCAGGAGTCCGTTCCCGTGCCCGTGCCCGCCCCCGTCCGCCGGGACGGCCGTGCCCGGCTGGTCCGGCGGGTGTGCTGCGTGCTTCCGCTGCTGCTGGTCGCCGTGGTCGCGGTGCGGCACCGGTCGGTGCTGGCGGAGGGCTTCGGTCATCTCGGCACGGCCCGGTGGCCCTGGCTGCTGGCGGCGGCCTGCGCCACCTGTCTGACCTGGGTGGCGGCGGCCTGCACCCGGCAGGGTGCGGTGGTCCGGCGGCTGCCCCGGCGGCGGCTGCTGGCCACGCAGTTCGCGGCGGGCGCGGCCAACCACCTGCTGCCGACGGGGCTGGGGGCGAGCGCGGTCAACCTGCGGTTCATGGCGGTGTGCGGGCTGCCGCTCGCCCGCTCCTCGGCCGCCCTCGCCCTGTACCTGCTGGCGGAGAGCGTCGGCCGGGTCGCGCTGCTGGGCGCCCTGCTGCTCGCGTTCCCCGGCGCGCTGCGGCTCGGCACGCTCGTCCCCGACGGCGCCGTGGGGCCGCTGCTGATCGCGGCGGGGGCGGTGCCGGTCGTCGCGGCAGGCGTACTGGCGCTGGTGCCGCGGCTGCGCGGGGCGGTGGAGTCGTTCCTGCGGACGGCGCTCGGGGAGGCTCGTTCGGTGCACGCCCGCCCGGCGCGGGCGCTGGCGCTGTGGGGCGGGGCGCTCGCCTTCCCGGCACTCCAGACGGCGGCGCTGGTCCTGGTGGGGAAGTCGCTGGCGCTCGACGTGCCCGTCGGGCACATGGCGGTGGCGTACCTGGCGGCGACGGTCGCGGTCGCGCTGGTGCCGACGCCGGGCGGCATCGGTTCGGTCGAGGCGGCGCTGGTCGTGGCGCTGGTGGCGGCGGGCGGGCCAGCGGCCGTGGCCACGGCGGTGGTGCTGGCCTTCCGGCTGCTGACGGTCTGGCTGCCGTTGCTGCCGGGGGCGCTGACGCTGGCGGCGCTGGTACGGATGCGGGTGATCTGAACCCGGCCACCGTGGCGCCCCACGCTCCCGCCCCTCGGCGCGGTACGGAGCACCGCCCGGAATGCGGCAGGATGAACGCTCGCCCTGGTCGAACTGCCTTGCGGACCGGGGCAGTCATGCCAACCGACATCCCGAGGTGACCGGTGACCGAAGACCTGACCATGGACCACCTGGTGCCCGCCGGCATCTGGCTGGCGGCCGGCCTGGTGGCGGCGTTCCTGCTGCGCGTGCTGCTGCGCTGGCTGGCGGGGCACGCCGGGCGCACCCGCTGGAGCGGCGACGACGTGATCGTGGCCGCACTGCGCACGGTGGCGCCCTGGGCGGCGGTCGCGGGCGGCGTGGCGGTGGCCGCGGCGGCGCTGCCGCTGACGCGGACCGTGCAGCACAACGTCAACCAGGTACTGACGGTCCTGCTGATCTTCGTGACGACCGTCTCGGCGGCCCGGGTGATCGCCGGTCTGGTGCGGACGCTGACCACGTCCCGGTCCGGGGTCGCCGGATCGGCCACGATCTTCGTCAACATCACCCGCATCCTGGTGCTGGCCATCGGCTTCCTGGTGATGCTCCAGACGCTGGGCGTGTCCATAGCGCCGCTGCTCACCGCCCTCGGTGTCGGCGGTCTCGCGGTCGCGCTGGCCCTCCAGGACACGCTGGCCAACCTCTTCGCGGGCATCCACATCCTGGCCTCGAAGACCGTGCAGCCGGGCGACTACATCCAGCTCGACAGCGGCGAGGACGGCTACGTCGAGGACATCAACTGGCGGCAGACCACCGTCCGCGAGCTGTCCAACAACCTGGTCGTGATCCCGAACAGCCAGCTCGCGAAGTCGAACATGACCAACTTCATGCGGCCCGAGCAGAAGCTCACCATCCTGGTGCAGGCCGGCGTCGCCTACGACAGCGACCTGGACCATGTGGAGCGGGTCACGACGGAGGTCGTGGCCGAGGTGATGACGGAGATCGCCGGGGCCGTCCCGGACCACGAGCCCGCCGTCCGCTTCCACACCTTCGGCGACTCCCGGATCGGCTTCACGATCATCCTGGGCGTCGGCGAGTTCAGCGACCAGTACCGGATCAAGCACGAGTTCATCAAGCGCCTGCACAAGCGGTACCGCGCGGAGGGCATCCGCATCCCCGCGCCCGCCCGCACGGTCGCCCTCCAGCAGGGCGGCGCCGCGTTCCCGCAGCAGCGCACGGGTGAGGACACTCCCGCGCACCTGTGATCGTCCAGGTGTTCGGCGGGGGTCGCGCGGCCGGTTGTCCGGAATCTCCGTACGGCCCCTGTCGAGCCCGGGTCGATCAGGAGATATCTTGATGTCGAGCAATGTTGCAGACGTGGAGCGGAGCACCCGGTGACTGACTCGACCATCATCTACACACACACTGACGAGGCCCCGGCCCTGGCGACGTATTCGTTCCTGCCGGTGATCCGGGCGTACGCCTCGCCGGCGGGTGTCGCCGTCGAGACCCGCGACATCTCGCTGGCCGGCCGGATCATCGCCGTGTTCCCGGAGTACCTGACCGAGGACCAGCGCATCCCGGACGCCCTCGCGGAGCTCGGCGAGCTGGCCAAGACCCCGGCCGCCAACATCATCAAGCTGCCGAACATCTCGGCCTCCATCCCGCAGCTCAAGGCCGCCGTCGCCGAGCTGCAGGGCCAGGGCTACGCCCTGCCGGACTACCCGGACGACCCGAAGACCGACGAGGAGCGCGACATCCGCGCCCGCTACGACAAGGTCAAGGGCTCCGCCGTCAACCCGGTCCTGCGCGAGGGCAACTCCGACCGCCGCGCCCCGGCCTCGGTGAAGAACTACGCCAAGAACCACCCGCACCGCATGGGCGCCTGGACCGGCGACTCCAAGACCGACGTCGCCACCATGGGTGAGAACGACTTCCGCTCCACCGAGAAGTCCGTGGTGATCGCCGAGGACGGCGCGCTGCGGATCGAGCTGGTCGGCGACGACGGCACCACCACGGTGCTGCGCGAGTCCGTCCCGGTGAAGAAGGACGAGGTCGTCGACGCCTCCGTGCTGCGCGTCGCCGCGCTGCGCGAGTTCCTGACCGCGCAGGTCGCCCGCGCCAAGGCAGAGGGCATCCTGTACTCGGTGCACCTGAAGGCCACGATGATGAAGGTCTCCGACCCGATCATCTTCGGCCACGTGGTACGCGCCTTCTTCCCGAAGACCTTCGCGAAGTACGGCGAGGCGCTCGCCGCGGCCGGCCTGACCCCGAACGACGGTCTGGGCGGCATCTACAAGGGCCTGGAGTCGCTGCCCGAGGGCGCCGAGATCAAGGCCTCCTTCGACGCAGAGCTCGCCGAGGGCCCGGAGCTGGCGATGGTCGACTCCGACAAGGGCATCAGCAACCTGCACGTGCCCTCGGACGTCATCATCGACGCCTCCATGCCGGCCATGATCCGCACCTCCGGCCACATGTGGGGCCCGGACGGCCAGGAGCACGACGCCCTCGCGGTCATCCCGGACTCCTCCTACGCCGGCGTGTACCAGGCCGTCATCGACGACTGCCGCGCCAACGGCGCCTACGACCCGTCCACGATGGGCTCGGTCCCGAACGTCGGCCTCATGGCGCAGAAGGCCGAGGAGTACGGCAGCCACGACAAGACCTTCGAGATCCCCACCACGGGCACGGTCCGCCTGGTCGACGCGGCCGGCAACGCCGTCCTGGAGCAGACGGTCTCCGCGGGTGACATCTTCCGCGCCTGCCAGACCAAGGACGACCCGATCCGCGACTGGGTCAAGCTGGCCGTCACCCGCGCCCGCGCCACCGGCGACCCGGCGGTCTTCTGGCTGGACGAGGGCCGCGCCCACGACGCCAACCTGATCGCCAAGGTCAAGGCGTACCTGCCGGAGCACGACACCGAGGGCCTGGACATCCGTATCCTGTCCCCCGTCGAGGCGACCAAGCTGTCGGTCGAGCGCATCCGCCGCGGCGAGAACACCATCTCCGTCACCGGCAACGTGCTGCGCGACTACCTGACCGACCTCTTCCCGATCCTGGAGCTGGGCACCAGCGCCAAGATGCTGTCGGTCGTCCCGCTGATGGCGGGCGGCGGCCTGTTCGAGACCGGCGCCGGCGGCTCCGCGCCCAAGCACGTGCAGCAGCTGGTCAAGGAGGACTACCTGCGCTGGGACTCCCTCGGCGAGTTCTTCGCCCTGGTGCCGTCCCTGGAGCAGTACGCGGCGGCCACCGGCAACACCAAGGCCAAGGTCCTCGCCGACACCCTCGACCGCGCCACGGCGACCTTCCTCAACGAGGACAAGTCCCCGACCCGTCGCGTCGGCGGCATCGACAACCGCGGCAGCCACTTCTACCTGTCCCTGTACTGGGCGCAGGAGCTGGCCAAGCAGACCGACGACGCGGACCTGGCCAAGGCCTTCGCCCCGCTCGCCGAGAAGCTGACCGCCGACGAGCAGCGAATCGTCGACGAGCTGAACGCCGTCCAGGGCAAGCCCGCCGAGATCGGCGGCTACTACCAGCCCGACCCGGCCAAGGCCGCCGAGGTCATGCGCCCGTCGGCCACCTGGAACGAGGCGCTGGCGTCCCTCGCCTGATCCTCACCGGGCCCGCGAAGGTCCGTTTGTGACACCCCGTCTCCGTCCGTCGGAGGCGGGGTGTCCGTCTGTCCCACCCCTACGACCGTACGGAGCAACCCCGTGACCGACGCCCCGGCGTCCTTCGAGCTCGTCCCCGGCGCCCCCGCCTCCCCCGTGATCCTCCACGTGCCGCACTCCTCCCGGCACGTCCCCGCCGACGTCCGCCCCGGCATCGTGCTGGACGACGCGGCCCTGGAACGGGAGCTGGACCACATCACCGACTCGCACACCGCTCAGATCGCCGAGGCGGCGGCCGACCTGGCCGGCCTCACTCCCTGGCGGTTCGTCAACCGGGCCTCGCGGCTGGTCGTCGACCCGGAGCGGTTCCCGGACGAGCGGGAGGAGATGACGGCCGTCGGGATGGGCGCGGTCTACACCCGGACCAGCCACCGCGAGGTCCTGCGGCCCGACGGCACCGCCCCCGAGCCGCTGATCGAACGGTACTTCCGGCCGTACGCGCGGGCGATGACCGAGGCGGTCGCGGACCGGCTCGCCGCCACCGGCCGGGCGGTGATCATCGACGTGCACTCCTACCCCACCGAGCCGCTGCCCTACGAGCTGCACGGCGAGGGCCCGCGCCCGCCGGTCTGCCTGGGCACGGACGGCTTCCACACGTCGCCTCAGCTGCTGGCCGCGGCCCGGGAGGCGTTCGCGCCGTGCGGGGAGACCGGGCTGGACAGCCCGTTCAGCGGGACGTACGTGCCGCTGGACTTCTACGGGAAGCGGGCCGAGGTCGGCGCGCTGATGGTGGAGATCCGCCGGGACACCTACATGACCGAGCCGGGCGGACCGGCCGGCCCCGGGCTGACCCGCCTCGCCGCGTCGCTGGCGGAGCTCGTCGACGCCGTGTCCGCCTGACCGGTCACCTCCGGGGCCCGCACGCCCACCGGCTGGAGCACTCCCGCGCGACAGCCGCCGGGCGCGCGGCGAGGGTGGGTGCATGACGCAGGAGACCACCACGCTGACCGGCCAGTCCCCGCCCCCGGTACGGGACTGGCCCGCCCTCGACCTGGACGGACCGGAGTTCGACCCCGTCCTCGCCGATCTGATGCGCGAGGGGCCGCTGACCCGCGTACGGCTGCCGCACGGTGAGGGCTGGGCGTGGCTGGCCACCCGCTACGAGGACGTGAAGGCCATCACCAACGATCCGCGCTTCTCACGCGCGGAGGTGACGAAGCGCCAGATCACGCGGCTCGCCCCGCACTTCAAGCCGCGCCCCGGCTCGCTCGCCTTCGCCGACCAGCCCGACCACAACCGGCTGCGGCGCGCGGTCGCCGGGGCGTTCACCGTGGGCCGGGCGAAGGCGCTGCGGCCGCGGGCGCAGGAGATCCTCGACGGCCTCGTGGACGGGGTCGTACGGGACGGGCCGCCCGCGGACCTGGTCGAGCGGGTCCTGGAGCCCTTCCCGATCGCCGTCGTCAGCGAGGTGATGGGCGTACCGGACGCCGACCGGGAGCGGGTGCACTCCTGGACCCGGCAGATCATCTCCACCTCCGGCGGCGCCGAGGCCGCCGAGCGGGCCAAGCAGGGCCTGTACGGGTGGATCACCGAGACCGTGCGCGCCCGCGCGGGCAGCACCGGCGACGACGTGTACTCGATGCTGGGTGCCGCGGTGGGCCGGGGCGAGGTCGGTGAGGCGGAGGCGGTCGGCCTGGCCGGACCGCTGCAGATCGGCGGCGAGGCCGTCACGCACAACGTCGGGCAGATGCTGTACGTGCTGCTGACCAGGCCGGAGCTGCTGGCCCGGATGCGCGACGACCGCCCCGAAGTGCGGGGCGCCCTCCTGGACGAGCTGCTGCGCTGGATTCCGCACCGCACCTCGGTGGGGCTCGCCCGCATCGCCCTGGAGGACGTGGACGTGCACGGGGTGCGCATCGGCGCCGGTGACCCCGTGTACGTGTCCTACCTGGCCGCCAACCGGGACCCGGAGGTCTTCCCCGACCCGGACCGGATCGACCCCGACCGCGCCCCCAACCCGCACCTGTCCTTCGGCAACGGGCACCACTACTGCACGGGTGCCGTGCTCGCCCGGATGCAGACCGAGTTGCTGGTCGACACGTTGCTGGCGCGGCTGCCCGGGCTGCGGCTCGCGGTCCATGCCGAGCAGGTGGAGTGGCGCCGCAAGACCATGATCCGCGGGCCGCGCACCCTGCCCTGCGCCTGGTGAGCAGGACGGTCTCAGGCGCGCAGCCACTCCGTGACGACCACGTCCGAGCCGGTCCGCAGCCGCAGCGCGAACGGGCCGGTGGGCGGGGCCTCGCCGGTGAAGCGGCCCAGGTCGTCCGCCGTCAGCAGGGCGTGGGCCCGCGGACCGCTCAGTACCTCGACGTCGGCCGGCCCCGGCGGCAGCAGCTGGCCGATCAGGCCGTCCTCCGTCACCTCGACGTCGACGGTCACGTCGTCCGCGCGAAAGGTGAGCATCCGGGGCGGGTCCGTCGCTCCCCTGACCGGGAGGGCGTCGACCAGTGAGTCGAAGGTCAGCTCGGCCACGCGGGCGTCCAGGTCGTGCAGCGCGAACGCGTCGACGGCGATCCGCCGCAGCTCGGCCGGGACCGGGTCAAGGATCGCGGCGGCCTGCCGCAGCTCCTCCTCCAGGAGACCCGTGCCGAGTTCGTCGTCCCCGAAGACCTCGTCGTGCGTGTCGCTCATGTCGTAGTCCCCCGTGCCTCTAGCCGGGCCCGCAGCCGGCGCAGACAGCGCTGGCGCATCGGCCCGATGCTGCCCACCGCGATTCCCAGCGCGGCGGACACCTCCTGGTAACTGGGCGGTGGCGAGGAGATCAGTACCCGCAGCAACTGGCGGCACCGCTCGCCCAGTTCCTCGAACTCCTGCCACAGCCGACGCACGCGCTCGGTCTGCGCGGCGGCCTCCTCGGAGTCGAGCACCGACTCCTCGGGCGTACGGTCCTCGCTCGGCCGGTCGAGCAGCTGCGGGTCGTCGGTCGGTGTCCACCGCTTCGACGCCTTCAGCAGTTTCAGGCACTCGTGCCGTGCCGTGCTCGCCAGCCAGGAACCGGTCTTCTCCGGTTCGCGGATCCGCCCGAGGTGCTGGGCGAACCGGAACCAGGCGGTCTGGTACACCTCGTGCGCGTCGGCGTCGGACAGCCCGTGCGAGCGCGCGACGGACCACACCAGCGGGCCCAGCCCGTCCACCAACGACTTCCAGGCGGCCGCGTCCCCGTCGGCGGCCAACTGGACGAGCACCCCGACATCTGCACGGTCCACGGTCCCACCCCTCGTGTACGACAGGCCATCGTACGCCGTGGAGTGGGTGGTTCCGACGGGCATCGGGCCGCTCACGCCCCGCCGGCCGGCACCTCGACGGTGACCGGATGCCAGGTGGGCGGCAGCAGCGCCGGCACGTGCGCCCCGCGCACCTCCGCGTACTCGGTGTTGGCGGCGAGCAGCTGCTTGCGCGCCTCACGCGGGTCCCGTTCCTTGGTCGCCGTCATGTGCGAGGCGACCAGGCCCGCGACGACGGGGGTGGCGAAGGAGGTGCCGCTCCACTGCGCGTGCCCCTCGAACATCACCTGGTCCGGCTTGGCGGGTGCCTCGCCGGGCTCGCTGAGGACGCCGTTGTGCCGGGGGTACTGGCAGGTGCAGGCGTAGCCGAAGCCGTACCGGCAGGTGTCGTAGGTGGAGTGCTGGTAGACGTACGGCACGGGCGACCCGAACCCGGTGAGGGCGCTGGTGAGGCGCTCGCCGGGGGCGTAGGCCTTGACCCAGCCGCCGTGGTTGCTGAAGCAGGCGCCGAACTCGCCGTCGCCGCGCAGCGCGCCGACCGACAGCACCGAGCTCTCCCAGCCGGGGAGTTCGGCGTAGGCGGCGGGCCAGAAGGGGGTGGCGCTGCCGTTGTTGCCGGCGGCGGCGACCAGCAGGGTGCGCTGGTCGCGCAGCTCCTCCATGAAGGCGTGCACGCCGAGCAGGCCGTCGGTGCGGCCGTTGGAGGTGCCGGCGGAGAGGCTGAGGATCTCGGGCCAGCCGCTGCGGTCCACGGCCTCGAAGAGCTTCTCGCCGAGTTCGGACTCCAGGATGGCGCCCGCGTCGTTGAGGGTGTTGCGGACGGTCACGTGGGTGTTGGGGGCGACGGCGGCGACGAGTCCGGCGATGAAGGTGCCGTGGCCGACGTACTGCTGGAGGACGCCGTCCTCGTCGCACTCCTTGATCTGGGCGTCGCCGTCGGTGCGGGCGAGCAGCGGGTAGGCGCGGTAGTCGTGCATGAGCCCGGTGTCGATGACGAGGACGCCGACGGCGGTCCCCGCGTCGTACGGCGTGCCGGCGGCGGCCGGGTTCGGCGGCTCGCTGATCGGGACGGGCACGGGTTCGTCGCCGGGGCAGGCGTTGACGGCGATGGAGACGACGTGGTTGCGGCTGATCAGTCGGCGGCCCGCGCGGCCCTCCACGGTCCGCAGGGAGCGCAGGGCGTGGGCGACGTCGGGGTCGCCGCCGCCGTCGCCCGCGCCCGGGTCGCCGACCTGGATGCGGGTGATGCCGGTGCGGTTGGCCTCGGGGCTCGCCCGGCGCACGTGGTCCGGGGTCAGGCCCGCCATCGTGGTGAAGTGGTCGCGCACGGTGTCCTCGACGAGGCGGGCCTCCTCGCCGTCCCGGGCGAGGACGACGCCCTTCTCGTAGAGGAACTCGGCGGAGTCGTCCGGCCCCATCACCAGCGGGACGTCCGGCATCGAGCGCTGGATCTGGTCGAACTGCTCACGGAATCGCTGTGGTGCCATGGCATGTCCTCCACTGGGGCGGCGGTGTGACGGCGTTCGTGGCCACTGTGGTGGCGACAGTCGTCAATCAGAGTCCGAGGGTGGCCGATTGATACAGACTCGAACCTGTGGGGTGTGGTTCCGGACCACTACCATCCGTGGGGTGACGGCGGGAAACGACTCGGTCCTCCAACTGCTGCCGATGGTGTTCGCGGCCCCGGGCGAGGCGCTGGCCCGTGCGGAGGAGCTGCTCGGGGCCGATCCCTCACCGCTGCACGCCTCGGTCGCCCATCAGGTGATCGGCATCTGGCAGCGGGACTTCGGCGACACCCGGCGGGCGCTGGCCCATCTGCGACGCGCCCGCGAGCTCGCGGCCCGCGCGGACTCGGCGGAGCGGGAGGCGGACGTACTGGCCACGCTCGGGGTGGCCCTGGTGCACGCCGGCCGCACGCGGGACGGCCTGGCGGCGTTCGAGCGGGGCGTGGCGCGCGGCACCGGGCACACCAGGGCGCGGGTGCTGTACCGGCGGGCGTACGTCTGGTGGGTGCTGGGGCGGCACGGCGAGGCGCTGGAGGACGTACGGCGGGCGGTGCCGGTGCTGCGGCAGGCCGACGACGTGATCTGGACGGCGCGGGCGCTGACCCTGCGGGCGACCGTGCACCTGGCGCTCGGCGCGGTGGACCGGGCGGACGCCGACTTCACGGCGGCGGAGGCCCTGTGGGACACCACCGGCCAGGAGCACGACAAGGCCGACGCGGTGGAGAGCCGGGGGCTGGCGGCGTTCCGGTCGGGTGACGTGCCGGCGGCGCTGAGGCTGCTGGACGAGGCGGAGGAGCGGTACGGGAAGCTCGGCACGCCGACGTTCATGCTGACCATCCGGCGCTGCGAGGTGCTGATGGCGGCGGGGCTGGCCACGGAGGCGCTGGCCGAGGCGGACGGGGCGATCGCGGCGCTGGACGGGATCGGCGGGCAGTCCACCCGCAAGGCGGAGCTGCTGCTGGTGGCCGCGCGGGCGGCCCGGCTGGCGGGCGACGCGCAGACCTCGCTGGCGCGCGCGGCCCTCTCGGTGCGGCTGTTCGCCGGACAGCGGCGCACCTGGTACGAGACGCACGCCCGGCTGGTGCTGCTGGAGGCGCGGGTCGCGACGGGGCGCGCCTCGGGCCGACTGGTGGCGGACGCGGCGGCGGTGGCGGAACGGCTGGCCGCCTTCGGGGCGCCGGCCGCGCCGGAGGCGTCGCTGCTGGCGGGCCGGATCGCGCTGGAGCTGGGCTGGACGGCGGACGCGGAGCAACACCTGGCGGTCGCCGCGCGCAGCCGGCACGGCGGGCCGCCGCTCGCGCGGATGACGGGCTGGGCGGCGCAGGCGCTGCGCGCGCGGGCGGCGGGGTCGACACGTGGGGTGCTGGAGGCCTGCCGAAGGGGTCTGGACGTCCTCGACGACCACCGGATGACGCTCGGGGCCTCGGAGTTGCGGGCGCGGGCCACGGCGCAGGGCGCGGAGCTGGCGGCGCTGGCACAGCGGGCGAGCCTCGTGTCGGGCGGGCCGCGGCGGCTGCTGGTGTGGAGTGAGCGGTGGCGGGCGACGGTGCTGTCGGCGCCGCCGACCCGGCCGCCGGCCGATCCGGTGCTGCTGAGCACCATGACGGCCTTCCGGGAACTGGCCGCCCGCGCGGACGAGGCCCGCACGGACGGCGGCCGTCCCGCCCCCGCCCTGGAACGCGAACAGCGGCGCCTGGAGCGGGAGATCCGCTCCCGCACCCTGCACATGCGGGGCGAGGGGCCCGGCGACGGCGACCGGTTCGACGTCGGGCGCCTGCTGGACCGGCTCGGTGACGACCTGCTTCTGGTGGAGCTGGCCGTGCTCGACGGGCGCGTGCACGTGCTGCTGTGCGGGCAGGGGCGGGTGCGGCGGTTCGAGGCCGGGCTGCTGGCCGAGGCGGAGCGGGAGGCCGAGCACGTACAGGCCGGTCTGCGTCGGCTGGCGCACCCCGGTGGCGAAGCCCGGCTGCCCCTGGTGGAGGCGGCGGGCGCCCGCCTCCAGGAACTCCTCCTCGGCCCCGCCGCGGCCCACCTCGGAGGCGGCCCGGTCGTCGTGGTCCCGCCGGGCCGGCTGCACCGCGTGCCGTGGGCGCTGCTGCCCGCGCTGCGCGAACGGGTCCTGAGCGTCTCGCCGTCGGCGAGCAGCTGGCTGCGCGCGAAGGAGACCGCCCCGCCGCCCGGCGGCCGCCAGGTCCTGGTCCGCGGTCCGGGGCTGGCCAGCGGCGGCGCCGAGGTCCCGGAACTCGCCGACCGGTACGGGGCGGTTCCGCGGACGCGGGAGAGCGGCGGGGCGGGTGCGGGCCCTGCCATGGACGTGCCGGACGTCCCGGTCGCAGCGCGCGCGGACGAGGTCCGGGCCGCCGTCGGACGCCCGGCGCCGGAGAGCACGGCGCGGACGCGTCTGCCCGCCGACCGAGCCCCGGACGCGGGCCCGGCGAACGGCCACGGCACAAGCGCGACCGGACCGGACGACGGGTACGGCCCCCCGGCCGAGCCGCGCACCGACGGCCGGCCCACCGTGCTGGAGGGAGACGAGGCGCGCGTGCCCCGGGTGTTGCGGGAGCTGGACGGGGCGGCGTTGGCGCACATCGCCGCGCACGGGACGTTCCGGGCGGACAGCCCCCTGTTCTCTTCGCTGCGGATGGCGGACGGGCCGCTCATCGTGCACGACTTCGAGCGGCTGGACCGCAGCCCGTACCGGATCATCCTCTCCTGCTGCGACACGGCCCGCTTCGCCTCGGTCGGCGCGGACGAGCTGCTCGGACTGGTCACCGCGCTGCTGCCGCTGGGCACGGCCGGGGTGGTGGCGTGCAGCGCGCCGGTCAACGACGCCGCGGTGGTGCCGTTGATGCTCGCGCTGCACAAGGGCCTGGACGCCGGACTGTCCCTGGCGGAGGCGCTGCGCGACGCGCGGGCGGCCCTGCCGGACGACGCGGTGCACCGGGCGACGGGGTGGGCGTTCTCCGCGTTCGGGGCGGCCTGACATACCGGGACCGTGATGCGCCGGGGCACGGCCCGACATCGTTGCCTGTCCCGGCGAGCGCTCAAGCAGCCACGGCGGGTGTCACGCCGGCTGGGGCTCGGGCAGTTCCATCAGCCAGGGCAGGGCGCCGCGGTCGCCGGCGCCGAGGCGGGTGTAGGCGCCGTAGAGGTGGTTGCCGACGGTGCGGACGGAGAGGGTGAGTCGCTCCGCGATCTGCCGGTTGCTCAGGCCGGCGGCGGCGAGGGTGACGATCTGGCGCTGGCGGGCGGTGAGTTCGCCCAGCGCGAGTCCGGACAGCGCCGGGGTGCGGGCGCCCTCGCAGCGCCGGGCGAGGGCGGCGGCGCGAGTGCGGGCGGTGCGGGCGGCGCTCGGGTCGCGGTGGGCGCGTACCGCCTGGGCGTGCGCCTCGGCCGCGAAGAGCAGGAAGCCGCGCCGTTCCAACTGCCCGGCCACCTCGTCCAGTGCCGGTCCGTCGCTCCGCGCGAGGGCGTCGGCGTGCGCGGCGAAGACGCCGGTCAGCCGGCCGGCCGCCCGCTCGGGTGCGCCCAGCCGGACGGCGTCGTACGGGTCGCCCCCCTCGGCGGCCGACCTGACCGCCTCGTCGAGGTCGCCGTGTGCGGCGGCGACCCAGGTGGCGACCGCCCCGGCGTGCTCAGCCCGCTCTCCGTCCCCTGCCGCCGCGTCGCCCGACTGGGCGTTGGCCAGCGTGAGTTCGTCGCGGCAGGGCCCGTCGTCCGGGTCGGTCCGCAGGCCCTCGCGAGCCCATGCCGCCGCCTCGGACAGCCGTCCGCGCAGGCGGGCGAACCGGGCGCGCAGTGCCGCGTACCGGGCCGGCAGCGGCACGCCCTCGGCCACCAGCCACTCCCCCACCGGCGCCGCGGGCTCCCGTACGTCCAGCTGCTCGATGCGGTGGGCCAGGGCCGCCCGCTCCGCCGCCAGGGCGGCCTCGTACCGCTCGGGCCCGCGGGCCAGGCGCCGGGCCCGCAGCCGGCCCGCGGCGGCGCGCAGCACCGGCCCGTGCAGGGGGTGGGCGAGCCGGGTGGCGCCCCGGTCGTCGACGGCGACCAGGCCCTCGGCCTCCAGACGCTCCAGGACGCGCACGTCGAAGACGTCCAGGTCGAGGGGCAGCGGTTCCGCGAAGGCGAGGCGGTCGAGCGTTTCGCGCTCCTCGGGGCACCCCCGGTCCAGCACGTGGGCGGTGCGTTCCCGGACGGCCGCGGTGACCGGCACGGGCCCCCGCCAGGCCCACAGGTCCGTGTCCGGGACCGGCGTGAGCAGGTTCCGCTCGCGCACCGCGGTCAGCAGCTCGCGCAGCAGTCGCAGGTCGCCGCGGCACAGGCGGTGCAACCGGTCCGCGGTGAGCGGGTCGAGGGCGACGCCCGCGCCGGCCGTGAGCAGTTCGGCGGTGTCCTCGCGGGGCAGCGGCCGAAGTGTGAGGCGCGGCAGCAGTTCCCCGGACCACAGCCGGGACACCGCGCCCGGCACGGGCACGCCCTCCGTGGCGGCGACCAGGAGCCGGGTGCGGCCGTGCACGGCGAGCTGGTGCACCAGGGCGGCGGAGGCGTCGTCGAGCAGGTGGGCGTCGTCGACCAGCAGCAGCCGTACGCCGGACAGGAGCTGTACCGCGCGGTGCAGGGTGACGGTCCCGGGCAGCAGGTGGGCGAAGGGGGCGAAGGGGATGTGCCGGGTCTCGGGCGTCCCGGCGGCCCTGGCGCAGTCCGTGCCGCGGACCGCCTCGGTCACGAGCCGGGTCCTGCCGCAGCCGGCCGGGCCGGTCACCACGATGCCGCCGCCCTTGCCGGCCACCGACCGGCGCACCAGCTCCAGTTCGTCCGCCCGCCCGGTGAACGGCCAGGGCGTCCGAAGTGTCCTCACGTCCCGCTCAGAAGTCGTCACGGCAATAGGAGTCCGCGTACTCAGCCCTGATACAGGGCGACTTGAGTACCCCCCGACTCAGGCGCCCGCACCCGCCCGGACGGCATTCTGGGGGCCATGACCGCACGCTACTGCTCGCTCGCGCGGCAGCCGGCTCCCGTGCTCGCACCGGGACTGGCCGCCGAGCGCGTCGCCGCGCTCGTCGGCGGGCAGCGGATGTGGGTCAACGGCACGGTGCTGCACTACTGCTTCCTCGGCGGGGACACGGACTCCTCCGTCGTGCCCATGCCGGGCACCGGGCGCCCGGCGCGGGGGGCGTGGGCGGGGACCGAGGAGCAGCGGGAAGTGGTCCGCGACTGCTTCCAGGAGTGGCAGGACCTCGGTGTCGGGCTCGTCCTCACCGAGGTCGGCGACCGCTCGGAGGCCGAGCTGCGCATCGGCTTCCAGCCCGGCGACGGCTCGTGGTCGGCGGTGGGCAGGGACGCGCTCGGGGTCGGCCTGAACGACCGTACGATGAACTTCGGCTGGGACCTGACCGCACCCGGGGAGCGCGCCACCGCCCTGCACCAGATCGGGCACGCGCTCGGAATGCTGCACGAGCACCAGAGCCCGTACTCCGGCATCCTCTGGGACGACGAGGCCGTCTACGCGGAGCTGGCGGGCCCGCCGAACCACTGGAGCCGGGAGCGGACGTTCCACAACATCCTGCGCAAGCTCGACGGCGACGAGGCCAACGGCCCGGTCTGGGACCCTCAGTCGATCATGGAGTATCCCTTCCCGTCGGGGCTGATACTGGAGCCGGAGCACTACCGTTCGGGCCTGCACCCGCCCGGTACCCTCTCGGCCGCCGACAAGGAGTTCGCCCTGCGCTGGTACCCGCCCTCCGGCCGGCCGGGCCCGCTGGTGCCGTTCCGTTCGGTGCCGCTGGGGCTCGGGCCGGGCGAGCAGGCCGACTTCCGCCTGGACCCGCCGGAGACCCGCGAGTACACCGTGGGCACCTTCGGTGACAGCGACGCCGTCGTCGTGATCTTCGAGGTGCGGGACGGAAAGCCCCGCTACCTCGCCGGACACGACGACGGGGGAACACCCCGCAACGCCACGATCAGGGCCCGTTTCGTCAAGGGCCGCCGCTATGTCGTCCGGGTGCGCCTGTACTCCTCGTGGGGTGCGGGCGAGACGGCGGTCATGTGCTGGTGACCGCACGGCTCCGAGACACCCGGGCGCCGCGGCCGCAGTCCGGCGCCGGGGGCGGCTGAGGACGTCACCTTCGGGGGACGGTGTCACTCGAAGACACTCGGGTGACGTTCCCAGCCCGCCGGGCCCGCTTCTTCGGGGGAGGAAGCGGGCCCGGCTCTTTCCGGAACCGCCGGGCTATCCGGGCGTGATCACCACGGTGACCGTCCGGTTCTTCGCGGGTTCCGCGTACGGTGCCTCGCGCTGGTCCGCGCTGACGGTGGTGAAGTCGGTGAGGGGCCTGCCGGTGGCGGCGCTGAGCTCGCGGGCCGCGATGAGGGCGCGCCATAGGGCGACGACGGATCCGCCGCTGGTCGGGGCGCCGGGGACGGTGGCCGCGTGGCCGTGGATCTCGACGTGCGGCCGGCGTCCGGCCAGTCGTTCGCCGAGGACGGCGAGCCGGCCGGCGCCAGCCGGGGTGAGCTCGGCGCCCCGGGAGAACAGTCCTTCGGCGAAGACGACCTCCACGGAATCCCCGTGGACCTGTGGCCGTATGCCCGGTGCCCGCAGCGCGCGGGCCAGTGCCTCGGCCGCTTCCGCCCGGCGGGTCGCCGCACGGTCCCGGTCCCTCGCCTGTTCCGCCCGGCGTTCGGCGGCGAGCTGCCGGGCCCGTTGTTCGACCAGGTCGGCCTGGGAGGGGTCGGGGCGCTCCGGCCGTCCGCCGCCGCCGTCCGCGAGGACGACGGTGCCGGCCGTCACCGCGGCCACCGCGCAGACCGCGGCGGCCAGGGCGGTGGCGGCCCGGTGCCGGGCGAGCGCTGTCCTCGGGCCGCGGCCGCCGAGTCGGTCGATCCTCGCCAGCCCGGCGGTCGCGGCGGCGTCCCCCGGGTCGAGTTCCAGGACCCTTCGCCAGTGGGCGGCGGCCTGCTCCGGCTCGCCGCGCTGGGCGTGCACCCGGGCGAGCAGGTCGAGTACGTCCCGGTGGTCCGCGACGACGGCACCGCCCGGGTCCGGCGCCGGCTGTCCGGGCCGGTCGTCCTCACCGGTGCGCGCCCTCGGCCCCGCCCCCGCGGTGTCGGCATCGCGCAGCAGCCGCAGGGCACCGTCCAGGTCGCCGGAGCGGGCCGCTGTCCGGGCCCGCGAGACGAGCAGGGCAATCCGGAGCGTGTGGGCGGGGGACGGCGTATCCGCGGACTCGGGGCCGCCGTCCGCGGTACGGCCCGGCCCTGCGCCGCCGGCCGGGGCGGCGCCGGGTTCCGTGCGGTCCGGCCCGGTGCCGCGGGCCTCCGTGCCGCCTTGGCCCGCCGACAGGATCGCGCCGGGCGGGGGGCCCGCCGGGATTCGGGATGTGGTCACCTTCGACTCCTCGTTCCCGCTGACTAGTTGATCCCGCCGGACAGCCGCTCGGCCTCCTCCGCGGCCCCGGGCGGCAGCAGTCGCCGCAGCCGCTCGTTGACACCGGCGAGGGCGCGCCGGTCGCCCGCCGCGACGGCCCGGCGGCCCTCGAGGATCGCGGCGTCCGCCTGGGCGCGGGAGAACATGTCGTCGCGGACCTCGACCAGCGCGTTGAAGACCACGTACTCCCACTGGTCCGTGCGGCGCAGCAGCTCGACGTGGAACTCCCCGGCCCGCTTGATCAGCCGCCGCAGATCGGCCGGTGAGGCGTCCTCGCCGAGCGCGCCGGCGCGGTCGCGCATGGTCTGCAGCTCCCGCCGGTCCGACGGGCCGCCGCCGACCTGCTCGATGACGTCCTCGCAGGCGCTGAGCAGGTCCCACAGCTCGCGTTGCAGCCCGGGGATCTCGATGGCCTCCTCGATGTCGTCGAGCAGTGACTCCACGTCGCGGATGCGGCGGTCGCTGGTGACGGCGGCACCGGTGTCGACGGCCGCCGCGTCGACCTCCTTGCGGAGCTGCGGGACGGTCTTCTGCTCGGCGAGGTCGTCCAGTCGCGCCTGTGCCTGTTCGGAGAACACGTTCTCGGCCTGGTCCTGGAGGAGGTGCACGCGCTGTTCCAGGTCGTGCAGCCGGTCCACGAGTTCGCCGTGTTCGGGCGCCAGCAGTTCGGAGCGGTCGATCGTCGCCTCGAACTGCTGCTCCAGCAGCGGGATGTCGGCGGTGACCAGGACCTCCCGGTTGCTCGCCTGGATCTCGAACGTCACCTCGACCTCGCTCTGGGCCGGCAGGTCGATGCGGATGTCGCGCGGGCGGACCTCGATCAGCCCGACCCGGGTGTTGCGGTCGGCGCGCCGGCGCTCCCCCTCCAGCAGCGGGATGCGGATGACGGCGTCCGGCTGGGCGCGGCGCAGCGGGATGGTCGTCCGGTACGGCTTGGTCACCTGGGCCGGCAGCGTGGTGCCCTTGCGCAGCAGCGGGTCGAAGGTGCCGTCGGCCTTGCCGATGCCGAGTGTGCCGGTGAGTACCGCGTCGCCGGGCAGGACGGAGGCGTGGGCGATGGAGAAGGTGTCCCCGGCGAGGTTCCGCCGGGTGCCGGAGGTGTCGGTCAGCTCCACGGTGAACCGGGACCTGGCGTCGGTGTCGATGGCCACCTCGGTGTAGAAGGTGCCGTCCGGGCCGAGTTCGGTGCGCGGTCCGCGGAAGGGCGGACGGCCCTCGGAGTTGGTCAGGGTGACGGTGTACCGCGTCCAGTCGACCGCGCTGCCGCTGCTGACCTTGCCGGAGACCGGGATGCCGGTGGTGTCGACGGACTGCGCCGGGTAGTGCAGCTCGATCGCGAACTCGCCCGGCGCCGCCCGCTGCGGCTTCTTGGGCAGCCGGACCGTGCGGGCGAAGACGGCGGCGCCGCGCGCGACGACGGTGGTGGGGTCCTGGCTGTGGTCGAGGGGGATGCCGGGGCCGTCGTCAGGGTCGGCGAGCAGTTCGCGCAGCCCGGGGCTGAGGGTGGCGCCGCCGACCAGGAGCAGCCGGTCGATGTGGTCGGGGCGCAGGGAGCTCTCGGCCAGCGCCTCGCGGCACAGGCGGATCGCGCGGGTGTAGAACGGCAGCGCCAGGTCGTCGAGGGCGCCCCGGGTCAGGGTGTATTCGAAGGGTTCGGTGCCGCCGCTTCCGTCGTCGAGGTCGACGGAGATCTCGACCGAAGCGGCGCGGGACAGCGCGATCTTGGCGTTCTCCGCCTCCAGCTTGAGCTTGGCGAAGTTCTTGCGCCAGCGGCCGCGGTGGGTGCGGTCGAAGTCGGCGAGGCCCAGGTCCCGCCGGACCGCGGGGGCCAGCAGGTCGTCGACGAGGGCCCAGTCGATGAGCTTGCCGCCCAGGTAGGGGTCGCCGGCGTGCTGGATGAGCTGGAGTTCGCCGTCGCGCTTGCTCATCAGGGCGGCGTCGAAGGTGCCGCCGCCCAGGTCGAACACCATCCAGTGCGCGGAGTCGGACGCGTCCTGCACGCCGTAGGCGATGGCGGCGGCGGTCGGCTCCTGCACCAGGGGGCAGTTCTCGCCGAGTCCGGCGAGGGCGGCGGCGGAGCTGGTGGCGTTGTTCTGGTTCAGCGCGAAGGAGGCCGGGACGGTGATCACGGCCGCCTCCGGCTGGTGGCCGTACTCGTGTGCCGCGTCCTGCCGCAGGGACTTGAGGACCTCGGCGGAGAGTTCCTCGGGCGTCAGCGACGTACCGGTGCGCTCGAAGAGCCGACTCGCGCCGGCGGCACCCATCTCCAGCTTGAACTCCGCGTAGGCGTTGCCGGGATCGGTCTCCGTGCGCTCCCGGGCCCGCCTGCCCACGTGGACCACCCCCTCCTTGGGGACCCACACGGCGGAGGGCGTGAAGTCCCAGCCGTCGTTGTTCTTGATGACGCGTACGCCGTCGTCCTCGGCCACCGCGATGGCGCTGTTGGTGGTGCCGAGGTCGATTCCGAAGTCGATGGTCTCGCGCATGGTCGTGGTCTCCTTGGTGGTTCAGCCGGCAGTGGCTCAGCCGGCGGGGGACGCGGGCCTGCCGACGACGACCTGGCCCATCTGGATCCGTTCGCCGCGGAAGTAGACGGTGGGCCGGACGGTCTCCAGCACGGTCTCCCGGTCCAGTCCCGGCTCGTCCTGGATCACCAGGGCCTCCAGGGACTGACCGGAGTCGAAGGGCATGCCGTCGTGCTCCTGGATCTCCAGCCCGTCGTCGGCGAGCGCCTGGCGGCTCGCGTGGACCTGACGGCGCACCTGCCTGAGGTCGGCCGCAGAGAGGGGGCCGGTCCCCTTGTCGAGCTTGCGCAGGGCGCGCCAGATGCCGATGGCCGCCCCCAGCAGCGCGTCGGTTCCGGCGCCGGGCCGTTTCGCCAGGGCTTCGGCGGCCTCCGCCTCGGCGAGCACGGTCGCGGCCCAGTCTGCCTGCGCGGGCGTCAGGAGCGGGCGGGGGACGCGGAACTCGGGCGGGTGCCGGAGCTGGCGGAGCGCGGCGCGCGCGTCGTGCACGCGCCGCCGGACTCGGGATGTCACAGGCGGAACCTCCTTCTGGCTCGGTAGTCCTGGATTTCGCCGTACCAGTCGTAGATCCGCTCGGCGGCGCCGACGACGAAGCCCAGGGCCAGGAAGGCGCCCAGCGCCCACTCCCACCCCTTGACCGTCCACAGCACGATCAGCCCGATGATCGCGAGGAAGGTCAGCCAGCAGCCCACTGCTTCGAGGAAGGCCGAGCCCTCGCCCGACTGCCGCGCGGACGAGTGCGAGAACCTGGTGTTCTGGGACCACTCGTAGATGACGTCCCAGTTCTCCTTGAACGCCCGCACATGGGCTTCCGGGGCGATCTCGTAGGCCTTCTCCGCGAGTTCGACCACCGTCTCCGCCTGCCGGGGGGTCGGCGGCCTGAACTGGTGATGGCCCAGCATCGCCACGGCCAGATTGCCCACGCCCACGGCGACGACGTGCGAGACGTCCTCGTACCGCCAGTCCGAAACGAACTCCTTGAGTTCACCGATCCGGTCGAACGCCGGGAGCACCTCCCGCCGCAGGACCCGTTCGGCGTCGCCGAACAGTCCGGCCTCCTTCTTCGCGTTCGCGGACCGCACACCGTCGGTGATCTCCTGGACGGTCTCCTCCACCGTCTCCTCGAACAGCCCGGAGAAGAGGTCCGCGAAGGCCGCGTACTCCGCCCAGGTCGCGCAGACGCGGGCGAGCCGCGGCCGGAAGCCGGGGTCGGCGGCGAGGTCCCGGAACGGGGAGGCCAGGAGGCGGGGAAGCTCGGTGAGGAAGTCGTCCGCCAAGAGCCCGCCCAGCCGGGGGTCGTCCAGTTCGCCGATCCGGTGGGCGAGGTGCCGCCGGAGCTCGGGGCGTTCCAGCAGCGGTCCCCAGCCGGCGGCCGCGCCCCGCCACAGGGTGTCCCGCTCGTCCGGGGCCGTGGTGGTCCGGCCGGCCTCCGCCTCCAGCGCCATGGCGTGCAGGCGCACCGCGTCGTCGTGCTCCTCGTGCACGGACGCCGGACAGCCGCATCCGGGGTCCGGCTCGCCCCAGCGCCACAGGAGTTCGTCGACCAGCCGCCGCCGCGGGTCCTGGAACTCCTCGAACGCGGCCCGCACCTCTTCCTTGCGGCGCCATCCCGTGAGCGGCGAGTCCGGGTCCGGGGGAAGGTGGTCCCGCACCGCGAGCCGGGCCTCCAGCCGCTGCCTGTGCTGCCGTACGGCACGGCCCTGCGCGGTCACCGCGAGCCCCGTGACGGCGAAGGCGTTGTCGTGGTACAGCCGCAGGCCGGCCAGGTCCGTGAAGCGGGACAGTTTCCCGGTGCCGCGCCGGAAGGCGGACGGCTGCTCCGTCCGGCCGCCCGCAGTCGTGTCGTCCATCCGCTCTCCATACGTCCGCTGCCGGTACGTCCGTTCCTTGTGCGCCGGGCCGTTCACATGACCACCCCGCGGCGCCAGGTCATCAGCCGTGCCACGTGCCGTTCCCTGAGCCGGGGGTGGCGGCTGACGGCCTCTTCCAGCTGGTTCGCGGCCTCGGCCAGCCGGCCCGGCGTCCGGGAGAGCTCGACGGCGGCCCGGACCTGCTCCTCGGCGGCCCGCTCCACCTCCGCCGGCGCATCCCGGGACGGCTGCGGGCCCGGTGAGGGCCGCAGGGCCACGGCCCGTTCGGCGACCTCGCGGGCGGTGGCGGGCCGGTCGGCCGGGTCCGTCCGCAGCATGTCCGTGATCAGGCGGTCCAGTTCGGGTGCCACCTCGTCGTTGTAGGCGCTCGGGGGCGGCAGCGGGCGGTTGAACCGCTCCAGGGAGAAGGACTGCACCGGGTCCCCGCCGTCGTACGGGAACTGAGAGGTGAGCAGGAAGTACGCGATGGTGCCCAGCGCCCACACGTCACCGGCGCACGAGTACCCGGTGCCCCGGCGCAGCACCTCCGGCGGCATGTAGGCGACCGTTCCCTGGGCGCTGGCCGCCATGGTGCCCGGGTCGGTCTCCTTGGCCAGTCCGAAGTCGCTGACCTTCACCCGGAGCCCGGACTCGTCGTAGGTGATCAGCACGTTGGCCAGGGACAGGTCGCGGTGCACGATCGGGTGCGGTCGCTCGTGGGCGACGGCGAGCCCGTCCGCGGCCTGGCGCAGCACGGCCGACGCCTCACCCACCGGTACCGCGCCGGAGTGGGAGGCGACGAGCCGTTCCAGGCTGCCGCCCGCGACGTACTCCATGGTGATGTAGCCGCGCACGCCCTCGGAGGTCTGCACGGTGCCCGCGTCGAACACCCGGATGATGTTGGGGTGGCCCAGGGTGGAGAGGATGCGTGCCTCGTCGAACAGCCTGGAGGTGGCCTCCAGCGAGGCCACGTGCTTGAAGAGCTTGAGCGCCTGCCAGCCGAGGATGTGGTGCCGCACCCGGTACACCTCGGCGAAGGCGCCCTCGCCCAGCCGCCGATCCACGACGAGCGCCGAGTTGATCCGCTGCCCACGGGTGAGCAGGGTCCCCTCCGCGCCCGTCGTGTCCCCCGTCATCGGCTCCCCCTTCTGTGCCCCCGTGCACGGCCACCGTGACACGCCCCTTCCGGGACCCCTCCCGGACGCCGGTCAGGAGTGGATGACCCGGAGGTGGGAGATGCGGACCTCGCCGTGGTTGCGTGCGGCGCACGGCTCGGAGTTGTCGCAGTTGGCCTGCGTGTAGGCGCCCGCCTTGAAGTAGTTGGTGTCGCCGTCGTGGGAGACCGTGGTCTCGAACCGGCCGTTGTAGTACGCGTCGATCTCCCCGTCCTTCGCGACGAACCTGGCCTCGAACTCGGTGCCCAGCTCGTAGTCGTCGGTCACCAGGTGGTGGTGGCGGTCGTCGCCGTCGGTGACGTAGAGGCGGCTGCCCTCGAGGCGGAAGACGGTGACGTCGTCGTCGCCGCCGTGGACCTGCGCGCCGACCACGTAGGGCCGTTCCTCGGGCAGGGCCGTGAACGCCTCCCTGACCACGAGGGTGTGGGTGCCGTCGGTGGTGGACCAGGCGGCCTCGTCCTCGCCGCCCTCGGTCATCTCCCGCAGCTCGGCGCGCGGGTAGCTGGAACCTCCCGTGGTGACGCCGTCGACGGCGGCCCGGAACCTCACCGCGTCGCAGCCGGCCTCGGCCCGGAACCAGGGAGCGGCGGAGAAGGTGGCCAGCTCGGGCTGGGTTATCTCGGTCGGGTCCTCGTCCCCGCCGGTGGGCAGGGTCAGCTTCCAGTTCGTCAGGTCGAGGACGTCGGCGGGGTACGCGCACCGGGCGGCCGGCCGGTCGTGCGGGGCCGGGGTGCCCGCGTGGGCGGACGGTGCGAGCGTGGTGGTCGAGACGGCGGCCGTGATGCCGGCCAGCACGAAGGTCGGGGTACGAGCCATGGAGGGGCGCTCCTGTCGGGGGTGGGCGGTCGGTGCGACGCGTACCGTAGGCGAAGCTTCCGGGACCGGTCCCGGCGCCCGCGACCACGGCCCGTACGGGCATGGGTGCGACTCATGGAGGCTCTGGGTAGACGGTGCGAACGGTCCGCTCCACGCAGTAGGTTCGTTCCGTACGCGCGGCAGGGGCCGTGTGGGGTTCCGGAGTCGACCGAGGGGGAAGATCCGTGCGTTCCGGGGACCGGTTCGCCGACCGTTACGTCCTCAAGGAGGTCATCGGCGCGGGACGGGGCGGCGATGTGTGGCTGGCCCACGACACGGTGGTGGGCCAGGACGTCGCGCTCAAACCGGAACGGGCGGACGGCGAGAGCGACGCCGCGGTACGGCGGCTGCTGGGTGAACCGCGTGCCATGGCCAAGTTCCGGGGCCATCCCCACGTGGTGACGCTGCTCGACGTCGTGACCGAGCCGCTGGGCGGGGAACGGGACGGGGCCGCGGGGAGCGGGCGGACGTACTGGTTCGTCATGGAGTACGTGACCGGGGGCGGCCTGGACCGGCAGCCGACGGTCTCTCCACAGCGGGCGGCGCGCATCGGTGCCCAGCTCGCCGACGCCCTGGCCGCCCTGCACGAATCGGGCATCGTCCACTGCGACGTCAAACCGGCCAACATCGGCCTCACCCGGCACGGCGACGCGAAGTTACTGGACTTCGGGGCCGCCTACCGGGTCGGCGGCACGGAGACCATCACCGTCAACGGCCCCTTCAGCTTCACCCCCGACTACGCCGCCCCCGAGCTGGCCAGGGGCAACGTGCCCCGGCCCGCCTCGGACGTGTTCTGCCTGGCCGCCACCCTGCACGCCCTGGTCACCGGTGCGCCGCCACGTGGCGGCACGCCCCTGGAGGAAGCCGGCTCCGCGGGGACGGGGGACGACGGCGAGGAGGCCGAGCGGCTGCGGTACTGGAAGGCCGAGCAGGGCGTCGTCGAGGTGGACGCCGCCGTGGGGCCGCTGTATCCCGTGCTCACCGCCATGCTGCGCCGCGATCCCCGGCAACGCCCCGACGCCGCCGAGGCCGGGCGGCTGCTGGAGGAGATCGCCGGGGCCGGTCCGAAGACGCCCCGGGACAGCGCCGACACCGTCACCGGTCGCCGGCGCCTGCGCCGGCCGCTGATCGCGGCGGCCGTCGGTGTCAGCGCCGCACTGGCCCTGGCGCTTGTTGTTGTTTTTTCCGGCCACGGCGACGGCGACGGCGGGAAGGCCGCCCCCGGCCCCGGGCGGAGCGGGACGCAGACGCGCGCCTCGGACGGTGAACGCCGGGCCCTGATCGGCGATCCGCACACGGCCGACGTGTGCGCGCTGGCCGACCCCACCGCCCTCGACGGGTTCGGCGACGGGGACGTCCACGTGGACGTGGACTACGGCAACTTCGACCGCTGCGACGTGCTCGTCGGCATCGACGAGCGGACCCGGATCGACGTGTCGGTCAGTCTCCTCCAGGGGGCGCCGCCGGAGGGATCGGAACCCTCCCGCACCGTCGGGAGGGTGGGCATCCGCGAGGAGGAGGCGGAGAGCGGCGAGTGCGAGCTGCTGCTGACCTCCGAGGGCGGTGCGGACGGCACCCTGGTCGGCATCCGCGTCAACATGGGCAAGGGCTCGGTGGTCGGCGGCAGGGCGACCCTGTGCACGGTCGCCGACAAGGCCGCCACGAGCGCGGCCGAGGTGCTGAACCGGGGCCCGGTCCCCCGGCGCTCCCCGGCCTACCCGCCCACGTCGCTGGCGTGGAAGGACGCCTGCGAGCTACTGGACGCGCAGGCGCTGTCCGCCGTCCCCGGCCTGCGGGCCGACGTGCCGGAGGTCGGGGTCGCGAACTGGAGCTGCGAGTGGGCGAGCGACGTCGACGACCTGGACGTGGAGGTGAGCTTCTTCCGCGACCAGCCCAAGTCCGCGCAGGGCGAGGCCACCGCCACCGAGCTGAGCGGCTACCGCACGATCGTCGAACCGGACGCCGAGGGCGACACCTGCGCGGTCTTCGTCGAGTACCGCAGGTACAGCGGCCAGGGCGCCGAGACCGCCGTCGAGATGGTGCGACTGGACGTCGGCGGGCAGCGGCCCGCGGACCGGCTCTGCACGACGGCCACGGACCTCGCGGCCTCGGCCGCCGCCGAACTCCGCGCGCGCTGACCCCGCGTGCCCGCCTCCTCAGAGCGCCGGGTCCGGCCAGGACTCGTCGTCCTCCATCAGCTCCAGGTCCGGCGGCACGAGGGTCGTGGACTCCACGAGGCCCCTGATCAGGTTGTGCAGCAGACTGTTGTCGGCGGGGCGGCCCCCGGACTTGTCGTGCAGCAGCGGGTACTTGAACCCGGTGCCGTGCAGCCGGCGGCGCACGGCCTCGACGCGGAACTCGATCCGGCGCTCGTTCCACCTGCCGTCCGGACGCAGGTAGGCCAGCCGCTCGGCGGCCTGACGGTACGACAGGGGACGCGGGTCCTCCTCGTACAGCAGGTACCGCTGGCCGAGTACGACCAGCAGCAGCCGCTCGTCGTCGTCCAGCGACCACGTCTCCGGCCGTACGGTGTCGGCGCGCCGCCGGGACACCGGCCCCTGGTCGTCGTGGCCCGCCACGTACAGCTCGACCAGGTGCTCGCGGTAGCCCGAACCCTTGACGAACAAGGGGGTGTACCCGGGGGCGAGCGGGAGCGGCTCGGTGCTGAGGTGCATCATCCGGCCGCGCGGCAGCCGGACGAGCTGCTGCCCGGTGTTGCGCAGCCACCACTGTCCGCGGCGGTAGGTCAGCTCGCCGTGCCGCCGGCTCACCCGCAGGTCGTCCACCCCGACCCCGAGGTCCACGTCCGGCTTCTCACCGCGCCCGAAGCGGACGGTCAGCCCCTGTCGGGGCGGCGCGCTGAGCTCGCCGGCGACCGTACGGGCGTGCAGGGTTCCGGGCGTGGTGGGCGCCACACCACGAGCGAGGCTGGTGGAGAGAGTCATCGCTGGTCTCCTCGGTTCGTGAGCTCGGCGTACGGCAGCCGCTCGGCGGGCGTCCGGCGTACCGACCAGTGTCCGCGCCCGCCCCGGGACCCCTCCCGCCCCAGGTGGAGGAGGTGGCGTTCAGCGGCATCGGCGCACGACCGAGAGGCCGCACCGGAATGTCCCGGTACGGCCTCTGGCCTGTTGCTTCACGTCGGGACGACAGGATTTGAACCTGCGACCCCTTGACCCCCAGTCAAGTGCGCTACCAAGCTGCGCCACGTCCCGTCGCGTCCACGCTTCCGTGTGATCGCGCTGGTCAAGCCTACCTCATCCGCGGGACGGGCACGCCGATGGTGCAGCGGGCCAGGTCCACCGCGTCCACCGGCGACGACCACCCCGATGATCACATCGCGAGACGGCGTTGCGCCCGGCCTCCCGGCGGGCGTTACCTCGCACGGTGCGAACCGAACGACCCGAACGCGTCAACAACACCACCGGCGGCGACCGCTCCGCGCGGCGCGCCGTGACCGTTTTTCCGATCCTCGTCCTCCTGGCCGGCGCCCTCGGCCTGCTGCTCCCCGGGAGTTTCACCGGGTGGAGCGAGGCGGTGCCGTACCTGCTGGGTGTCGTGATGTTCTGCATGGGCATCACCATGACGCCCGAGGACTTCCGCGGGGTCGTGAAGCGCCCCTGGGCGGTGGCCCTCGGCCTGGTCGCGCACTACGTCATCATGCCGGGACTCGGTTGGGCCGTCGCCCACCTGCTCGACCTCCCCCCGCAGCTCGCGGCCGGTGTCATCCTCGTCGGCTGCGCGCCCAGCGGCACCGCCTCCAACGTGGTGACGTACCTGGCGCGGGGCGACGTCGCCCTGTCGGTCTCCGTGGCGACGGTCTCCACCCTCGTCGCCCCTCTGGTGACCCCGCCGCTGACGCTGCTGCTGGCCGGCGAGTACCTGCCGGTGGACGCCGGGTCCATGGTCACCGACATCCTCAAGACGGTGCTGCTGCCGGTCCTCGCGGGGCTGGCGGTGCGGCTGCTGGCGGGACGGTACGTGGAGCGGGCGCTGCCGGCGCTGCCCTGGCTGTCGGCGGTGACGATCTCGGTGATCGTGGCGGTGGTGGTGGCGGGCAGCGCCGACGCCATCAAGTCGGCCGCGGCGATGGTGTTCCTCGCCGTGGTCCTGCACAACGGGCTCGGGCTGGCGCTCGGTTACGGCGCGGGGCGCCTCGGCCGGCTCGGCGAACCGGCGAGCCGCGCGATGGCCTTCGAGGTCGGCATGCAGAACTCCGGCCTCGCGGCCTCCCTGGCCACCGCCCACTTCAGCCCGCTCGCTGCCCTGCCGGCGGCGGTGTTCTCCGTCTGGCACAACGTCTCCGGCGCGGTGACGGCGGCGTGGCTCTCACGCCGGGGGCGGTGACGTGTGAGCCGGTCCGGACCCGACCGGCTCACGCACCATGAACACGTCCACCGAGTCCTCGGTCTCCACGGTGAACCCGTGCCGCTCGTACAGCCTCCGGGCCGCGCTGCCCCGCAGCACGTTGAGACGGACGAGGTCGCCGCCGCGGTCGCAGCGCGCCAGCAGTCCGCGCAGTACGGCCGAGCCGATCCCGGCGCCCTGGAGGCGCGGGGCGAGGTAGAAGTGCTCCAGCCATCGGGCGTCCCGGGCCGGTCGCAGCGCCACACAGCCGGCGAAGGCGTTCTCCACCTCGATCACCCAGGTGTGCGTACGGTCGAAGCCGTCCCTCAGCCGCTGCCGCACCCGCCGCTCGTCGTACCGGCCGAGTCGCTCCAGGTCCGGCCGCAGTACCACGGCCCGCAACTCCGCGACGGCTTCCACGTCCGACGCCGACGCCGGCCGGAGTTCCCACTTCACCATGATCGCCACACTAACGGCCGGCCCTGCTCGGTTCCGGGCGTCCACCGGTCGCTACGCCGGCGCGGCCCGGGTCACGCCGAACTGCTCGGCGAGTCCGTTCGGACCCGACGAAGTGTCCGTGGACACCACCGGATACGCCACACCCTGTCGCCCCCGAAGCCTCCTCGGCCCCGGGTAGCGTCACCGCACATGACCCACAGCTTCGTCGTCCACGTCCCCGACACCGAGCTCGAACCCGAGCCCCTCTCCCCCGAGCAGATCGTCTCCGGCAAACCCGAAGTGACCGGCAAGGTGGTCTGGGAGTCGGCGGACGGCCGCCAGGCGCGCGGGGTCTGGCAGATCACCCCGGGCGTCGTCACCGACACCGAGGCGGACGAGATGTTCGTGGTGCTCAGCGGCTCGGCCACGATCGAGGTGGCGGGCGGCCCGACACTGACGGTCGGACCGGGCGACCTGGCGGTACTGCGCGAGGGCGACCGCACGACGTGGACGGTGCACGAGACGCTGCGCAAGGCGTACGCGATCAACCTGGGCTAGCGGGGCACCCGCCGGGCTTTGTCCTGTCAAAAGGTTGACATGATGCCGACGCTCCGCACAGGGTGGGCGGGACAGCGCAGGGACCGGTCCGAAGAGGGGCTCTCATGGTGGACGCACTCGGTGTCGCCGTCGTCGGTTTCGGCTGGATGGGCCGGGTGCACACCCAGGCGTACGCCCGGGTCCGCCACCACTATCCGCGGCTCGCCCTCCGCCCCGAGCTGGTCACCGTCGCCGAGGAGGTGCCGGGGCGGGCCGAGGAGGCCGCCGCGCAGTTCGGCTTCGCCTCGACGGCCCGCGACTGGCGCGAGGTGGCCGCCGACCCGCGGGTCCAGGCGGTCAGCATCACCGCGCCGAACTTCCTGCACCGGGAGATCGCCGTGGCGATGGCCGAGGCGGGCAAGCACATCTGGATCGAGAAGCCGGTCGGCCTGTCCCTCGACGACGCACGGGCCGTCGCCGACGCGGTCGCCAAGGCCGGTGTGCAGGGTACGGTCGGCTTCAACTACCGCAACGCGCCCGCCGTGGAGGCCGCCCGCGACCTGATCGCCGCCGGGGAGATCGGCACCGTCACCCATGTCCGCATCCGGCTCTTCAGCGACTACGCCGCCCATCCCGAAGGGGCGCTGACCTGGCGTTACGAGCGCGAGCGCGGCGGCAGCGGGGTGCTCGGCGACCTGGCCTCGCACGGCGCGGACCTGGCCCGGTTCCTGCTCGGCGACATCGCGTCGCTGACCGCCGACACAGCCGTCTTCCTGCCCCGGCGGGCCCGCCCCGCTGCCGCCACCGCCGGCCATGCCCGGGCGGCCGGCGGCGAGTTGGGGCCGGTCGAGAACGAGGACTACGTCAACTGCCTGCTGCGCTTCGCCTCCGGCGCCCGCGGGGTGCTGGAGGCCTGCCGGGTCTCGGTCGGCGAACAGAACAACTACGGCTTCGAGGTGCACGGCACCACGGGCGCGGTGTTCTGGGACTTCCGCCGGATGAACGAACTGGGCGTCAGCCGCGGCACGGAGTACCAGGACCAGCCGGTCAGCACGGTCTACGTCGGCCCGGCGCACGGCGAGTTCGCGGCCTTCCAGCCGGGGGCGGCGAACGCCATGGGCTACGACGACCTCAAGGTGGTGGAGGCCCACCGTTTCCTGCGCTCGATCGCGGAGGCCACCCCGTACGGCGCCACCCTGTCGGACGCCGTGCACAGCGCGGCCGTACTGGAGGCGATGGCGCGGTCGGCCGAGGGTGGTGCCTGGGTCAGCCCCGAGACTCCCGGGTGAGGGCGTCGCGGCGGGCCCGCGTCGCCCACCGGCCCAGCAGGGCCTGGACGGGGACCAGCACGAGCCAGCTCCACATGGCCGCGGGACCGACCGCCAAGGCGAGCGGGATGCTCAGCGCGAAGACCACCGTCGTCGCCGCGATGTCCAGGCCGAAGAGCCAGAACCCCTCCTCGGGGGCCGCGTCACCGCGCAGCCAGGGCCGGGCGGCCAGCACGGCGAGCAGGGCTAGGTGGGATGCGCCCAGGGCGGCGATCGCCGCCGCGTAGACGGCGACGGAGACCGGCTCGTCCCCGTACTCGGAGATGAGCTTGGTGGGGAAGGGGACGAGTGCCGCGACGCCCAGGCCGAGCAGGGACAGGGTGATCACCTGGCCGTCGACCCGTTCGACGAAGCCGAAGATCCGGCGGTGGTCGCGCCAGAACAGCCCGAGCACCAGCAGACTGAGCACGTACGCGCCCAGGTTGGGGGCGAGGTCGCGCAGTGCGGCGTGGTAGGCCGCGGAGTCCAGGTCGCGGGGCACGGAGAAGTCGAGGACGAGCAGGGTGATGGCGATCGCGAAGACGCCGTCGGCCAGCGCCACCACCCGCTCGGGACCGCCGGCCGGAGTCGATTTCCACATGCGACCGACGGTACGAGCGGCGGCGCGGACGGCCGCGTCACACGCCCGGGGCGGCGGCGCGCGTCACACGGTCGCGGTGTCCGGAGGCATGTTGTGCGGGGTGACGACCTGGATCGCCGACGGCCGTGCCGGACCGGCGGGCGGCAGGGCGCCGTGGGCCCGCATCACGTGGCGGCACGCCTCGCGCAGGTCCTGGCGCAGGTCGTGGTGGAGGACGACGGACAGGCGCCGCTCGCGCAGCAGCCGGGTGTTGTCCTGGTCGAGGTCGTGGGCGACGAACACCTCGCAGGTGCGGCCGAGGTCCTCGAAGGCGCGCAGGGTGGCGATGTTGCCGCCGCCTATCGAGTAGACCGCCCGGATGTCCGGGTCGCGTTCCAGCGCGGCCCGCACCAGGTCGTACTGGGTGGCGTCCAGGCCCTGCCCCTCGGCGATCTCGACGAGAGCCCGCCCGGGGTGCCGGGCCCGCATGACGCCGCGGAAGCCCATCTCGCGCTCCTCCTCGTTGCGGAAGAAGCCGCTGCTGAGGCTTGTGAGGACGTTGCCGGGGCGGTCGCCGAGCCACTGGCCCGTGAGGTAGGCGGCGGTCGCGCCGGCGGCCCGGTCGTCGATGCCGACGTAGGCCACCCGGGGGCCGGCGGGCAGGTCCGTCGCGAGGGTGACGACGGGGATGCCCGCGGCGGTCAGCCGGCTCACGGCGGCGTTCACCTCGGGGACGTCCGGGGCCTTGAGGATCACTCCCTGGGAGCCGCGCCGGGCGATCCGGTCCAGGGTGGCGGTCAGCTCCCCGGCCGGGTCCGTCTCGCGGAAGTGGAAGCGGCAGCGCACCACCGCCGGGTGCAGGGCGGGCAGTTCGGCCTCCAGGGCGGCGCGCACGGCGGTGGAGAAGCGCTCCGGAGCCTGCATCACGATGTCGCACATGAACGTGCGGCCGACCAGCCGGACCTGGGTGCGCTGGCGGTCCAGGTCGGCGATGGCCCGGCGCACCTCGTACGCGGTGCTCTCGCGCACGCCGCCGCGGCCGTTGAGCACCCGGTCGACGGTGGCCTCGCTCAGGCCCGCCTGCCGGGCGATCTCCCGGATCGGGAAGGGGTGTCCCATGACCGGCTCCTCGGCTTCCTCCCGCGGCGCGCTCTGAGGGGTTTTTGATGGCCGCCTGCTGGTTGTTCGACGCGTTTGTCAGGACAAGAATGACAGCACCGCGTCGCCCCTGTCAGCGAAAGGACGACGATGTCCGCAGCGCCCGTCCCCGCATACCGCGCCCATCTGTCCGAACGCGACTGCGACCTCGGCGCCTTCCGCGCGCTCGTCGAGCAGCCGACCGACCCGTCCGCGTACCCGCGGGCCACCGCCGTGGAGCGGAACGTCCCCGTGTACGACGCCGGCGGGCTGCGCGACGACGCGGAGACGGCGGCCGAGCTGATCGACGCCCTCGCCGACGGTCCCGGCATCGTCGTCCTCAAGGGCGCGTTCCCCGACCCTGCGGTGGTCGACCGGGCCTCCGCCGTGTTCGACGCGCTGATCGACGGGCAGCGCGCCTCGGGCGCCACCGCCGGTGACCACTTCGCCGCGCCGGGAGCCAACGACCGGGTGTGGAACGCGCTGGAGAAGGCCGCGCTGCACGACCCCGAGGCCTTCGCCGACTACTACGCCAACGACGTCCTGGCCCTGGTCGCCCGGGCCTGGCTCGGTCCCGGCTACCAGGTCACCTCGCAGATCAACGTGGTCAACCCGGGCGGCGCCGCCCAGTCGGCGCACCGCGACTACCACCTCGGCTTCCTGTCGGCCGAGGCCGCGGCGGCCTACCCGGCGCACGTGCACCGCCTCTCCCCCGTGCTCACGCTCCAGGGCGCCGTCGCCCACTGCGACATGCCCGTGGAGTCGGGGCCGACGATGTACCTGCCGCACTCCCAGAAGTACGAACCGGGCTATCTCGCCTGGCGGCTCCCCGAGTTCCGGGACTGCTTCGAGGCGCACCACGTGCAGCTGCCCCTCGCCAAGGGCGACGCGGTCTTCTTCAACCCGGCCCTGTTCCACGCGGCGGGCACCAACCGCTCGTCCGGCATCCGCCGCATGGCCAACCTGCTGCAGGTCTCCTCCGCGTTCGGCCGCGCGATGGAGACCGTGGACCGGGAGGCGGTGGTGAACGCCGTCTTCCCGGTGCTGCTGAAGCGCAAGGCCGAGGGCGCGGGCGAGCGGTGGCTGGAGAACGTGGTCGCCGCGAGCGCCGAGGGCTACCCGTTCCCGACCAACCTAGATCGCGATCCGCCCGTGGACGGTCTGGCGCCGCCCACCCAGGCGGACTGCGTGCGGCAGGCGCTGCGCGAGGAGTGGACGCCGGACGGGCTCCGGGCTCGGTTGCGGGCCGGCGCCGGACGCCGGGAGACACGATGACACTGCTCGACGACAAGGTGGTCCTCGTCAACGGCGGCAGCCAGGGCGTCGGCGCGGCGATCGCACGGGCCGCCGTGCGGGAGGGCGCGGCCGTTGCCGTCACGGGGCGCCGCCCGGAGCCCGTCGAGGCCCTGGTGGCCGAGCTGACGGCGGCGGGCGGCGAGGCCGTGTTCGTACGGGCCGACCTGGCGGACGCCGGGCAGGCGAAGGCGTCCGTGGGCCGGGTGGTGGAGGCGTACGGCCGGGTCGACTGCCTGGTCAACTCGGCGGGGCTGACGTCCCGGGGGACGCTGCTGGACACCACGCCCGAGCTGTTCGACCAGCACATCGCGATCAACCTCAGGGCGCCGTTCTTCGCGATGCAGGCGGCCGTCGCGGACATGGTGGGCCGGGGCGCGCCCGGCACCGTCGTCAACATCATCACGTCCTCGGCGCACGGCGGGCAGCCGTTCCTGGCGCCGTACGTCGCCGCGAAGGCCGGTCTGGTGGGCCTGACGAGGAACGCGGCGCACGCGCACCGCTTCGACCGGGTGCGGATCAACGGCCTGAACATCGGCTGGACGGCCACCGAGGGCGAGGACGCCACCCAGCGGGCCTTCCACGGCGCCGGGGACGACTGGCGCGAGCGGGCCGCCGCGCGGTTGCCGATGGGCAGGCTCGGGCAGCCGGACGAGATCGCCGACTTCGTGGTCCTGCTGCTGTCGGACCGGTCCGGCGTGGTCACGGGCTCGGTGATCGACTGGGACCAGAACGTCCTGGGCGGCCTGGACTGAGCAGTACGCGTGCCCGGCACGGCAATCACGCACAAGGAGCAACGAGAAGCATGCGCATCGCAATCCTCGGCCTCGGCCGCATCGGCGCCTTCCACGCCGAGACCCTCTCCTCCCTGGACGCCGTCGACTCGCTCGTCGTCGCCGACCCGTTCGCGGATGCAGCGAAGGCGGCCGCCGAGCGGTTCGGCGCTGAGATCGCGGACTCCCCCGAGGCGGTGCTGGCCGCCGGGGTGGACGGTGTGGTGGTCGCGGCGGCGACCGACGCCCACCCGGACCTGATCCTGGCCGCCGTCGAGGCCGGCGTGCCCGTCTTCTGCGAGAAGCCCGTCGCCCGCACCATGGCGGAGGGCGTCGAGGTGCTCAAGGCGGTCTCGGGCCGTGACGTGCCGGTGCAGATCGGCTACAACCGCCGCTTCGACACCGCCTTCGTCGCGGCGCGGGCGGCCGTGCGGGCGGGTGAGCTGGGCAAGCTGCACACCGTGCGGTCGACCACCCTGGACCCGGCGCCACCGCCGGCCGCGTACATCGCCGCCTCCGGCGGCATCTTCCGCGACTGCGCGGTGCACGACTTCGACGTCATCCGCTGGGTGACGGGCCGCGAGGTGAGCGAGGTGTACGCCGTCGGCGGCAACCGGGGTGCGGACTTCATCCGGGAGGCGGGTGACGCGGACACCACCGGTGCGGTCCTCACGCTGGACGACGGCACGATCGCCGTGGTCTCCAACAGCCGTCACAACGCGCGCGGTTACGACGTCCGCATGGAGATCCACGGCTTCGCCGACTCCATCGCGGTCGGCCTGGAGGACAAGCTGCCGCTGCGCTCGGTCGAGCCCGGCACGGCCTTCCCGGCCGGTGTGCCGCACGACTTCTTCATGGACCGCTTCGCCGCCGCCTACCGCGCCGAGCTGACCGCTTTCACCGAGGTCGTCGCGGGTGCCCGTCCCTCCCCCTGCACGATCGAGGACGCGCTGGAGGCGGGGTGGATCGCCGAGGCGTGCACCCTGTCGCTGCGGGAGCACCGCCCCGTGACGGTGGCGGAGGTCAGGCGGGCCTGAGGCCGGTCGGGGCGGGCCGGCGGGGCGCGGTCAGCCCGCCGGCTCGGTGATGTCCACCATCCAGGGGACGCCAAACCGGTCCGTGCACATGCCGAAGACGTCCCCCCACATCTGCTTCTCCAGCGGCACGGCGACGGAGCCGCCGGCGGACAGCTTCTCCCAGTACCCGCGCAGCTCCGCCTCGTCGTCACCGCTGAGGCTCACCGAGAAGTTGGTGCCCGGGGTGTAGTCCATGCCGGGCGGGGTGTCCGAGGCCATCAGGGTGAAGCCGCCCGGTGTCTCCAGCATGGCGTGCATGATCTTGTCGGTGTAGGCGCTGTCGGGCATGCCGGACTCGCCGAAGGTGTTCAGCGACAGGGTGCCGCCGAACACCTGCTCGTAGAACTCCATCGCCTGTCGGGCGTCGCCGTCGAAGCTCAGGTAGGGATTGAGACGCGAGGTCATGACTGCCTCCCGGAACGGGACGAAGGGCCAGTGCTTCGCACGCTAGCGCGCACCACTGACAACGGCCCGCCGGGCGGTGCGCCGGCGGGACCCGTCCCCGCCGGCGCGACCGGGGTCAGGCTCCGCAGGAGCGCAGGAACCTGCGGGTGCGGACCGCGATGGGCAGCGGCCTGTCCGGCTCGCACGGGTACATGTCCTGCTCGACGATGGCGAACAGGTCGACGCCGAGCTTCTGGGCCGCGGTGAGCACCGGCCCCAGCTCGGGCACTCCCGCGGGCGGCTCGCACATCACCCCGCGCTGCACGGCCGGCCCGAAGGGGACGCCGTTCGCGCGCACGTCGGCGAGGATCTCCGGGTCTACCTGCTTGAGGTGGAGGTAGCCGACGCGCTCGCCGTAGGTCTCGATCAGCTTGACGCTGTCGCCGCCGCAGTAGGCGTAGTGGCCGGTGTCCAGGCAGAGGCTCACCAGGTCGGAGTCGGTGGCGTCGAGGAAGCGCTCGACGTGCTCCTCGGTGTCGATGTGGGTGTCGGCGTGCGGGTGGACGACGATGTCCAGGCCGTAGCGCTCCCGCACCTCGTGGCCGAGGCGTTCCATTCCCTTGGTGAGGTGGGACCACTGCTCGCCGGTCAGCTCCGGCGGCTCCAGGATCTCGGCGGTCTTGTCGTCGCGCCAGAAGGACGGGATGACGACGAGGTGCTTCGCGTCCATGGCCTGGGTGAGGGCGGCGACGCGGCTGACCTGCTCCCAGGTGCCGTCCCACTCCGAGGGGCCGCGGTGCAGGCCGCAGAAGATGGTGCCGGCCGAGACCTTGAGGCCGCGCCGGGTCACCTCGTCGGTGAGGCGGGCGGGGTCGGTGGGGAGGTAGCCGTAGGGGCCGAGCTCGATCCACTCGTAGCCGGCTTCGGTGACCTCGTCCAGGAAGCGTTCCCAGGGCACCTGTCGCGGGTCGTCGGGGAACCAGACGCCCCAGGAGTCGGGGGCCGAGCCGACGCGGATGCGGTCCAGGGCGGTGGGCATGTCAGGCCTTCCCTTCGGCGGGTGCGGCGGTGCCGGACGCGGTGGTGTCGTCGGGCGCGGGGGCCGCCGGCTCCTGAGGGAGCGCCGCCACGTCCACGCCGCCGGTCTGTGCCAGTTCGTGCTTGAGGGCGGCCAGTTCGGCGCCGCCCGCCATGTGGTTGGTGAGTTCCTCGAGGGTGATGTCGGCGCGGGCGGCGCTCAGTTCGAGGGTGCCCAGGCGCAGCACGCTGAAGTGGTCGCCGACCAGGTAGGCGTGGTGGGGGTTGTGGGTGATGAAGATGACGCCGAGTCCGCGTTCGCGGGCGGCGGCGATGTACTTGAGGACGACGCCGGACTGCTTGACGCCGAGGGCGGCGGTGGGCTCGTCGAGGATGAGGACGCGGGCGCCGAAGTAGACGGCGCGGGCGATGGCGACGCACTGGCGCTGGCCGCCGGAGAGGGTGCCGATGGGCTGTTCCAGGTCGTCCAGGACGATGCCCATGTTGCGCAGTTCCTCGTCGGCGGTCCGCTTCATGCGGGCGATGTCGAGACGGCGGACGGGCCAGGGGCCCTTGGTCATCTCGGAGCCGAGGAAGAAGTTCCGCCACACCGGCATCAGCGGGATGGTCGCGAGGTCCTGGTAGACGGTGGCGATGCCCCGGGCGAGGGCGTCGCGCGGCGTGCTGAAGCGCACCGGTTCGCCGTCGACGAGGAACTCTCCCTCGGTGTGCTGGTGCAGCCCGGAGATGATCTTGATGAGGGTGGACTTGCCGGCGCCGTTGTCGCCGAGGACGCAGGTCACCCGTTCGGGGTGGACGGCGAGGTCGACGCCGTGCAGGGCGCGGATGTTGCCGTAGGCCTTGCCCGCGCCGCGCAGTTCGACGATCGGGCGGCCGTCCTGCTCGGATGCGGGGTCGTCGGCGAGGACGGCGCCGTGGGTGCCGGGGGTCTTGTTGGTCATCTCGGTCACCTCCGGGTCGCCGCGCGGCGGACGTACAGGTTGATGAGGACGGCTCCGAGCAGCATCACGCCGAGGAAGGCCTTGAACCAGTCGGGGTTCCAGCCGGCGTAGACGATGCCCTGGTTCACCATGCCGAACATGAAGGCGCCGAAGACGGGGCCGATGGCGGAGCCGTAGCCGCCGGTGAGCAGGCAGCCGCCGATGACGGCCGCGGCGATGTAGATGAGCTCCTGGCCGACGCCCTCGCCGGACTGCACGGTGTTGAAGGAGAAGAGCTGGTGCATGCCGACGAACCAGGCGCCGAAGCCGACCAGCATGAACAGGGTGATCTTGGTGAAGGTGACGGGGACGCCGACCGCGCGGGCGGACTCCTTGCTGCCGCCGACGGCGAAGATCCAGTTGCCGTACTTGGTGCGCAGCAGCACCCAGGTGGCCAGTGCCGCGAAGGCCAGCCACCACACGACCGTGATCTTCACCTGGACGCCGCCGACGTCGAAGGAGGAGGCGAAGAGGGCCTTGGCCTGGTCGAAGCCGTCCATGTCGCTGATGTCGTCGGTGGCGACGTTGCCGGTGACCAGCTTGGTGACCGCGAGGTTCACGCCCTGGAGGATCAGGAAGGTGCCGAGCGTCACCAGGAAGCTCGGCAGGCCGGTCTTCACCAGCACCCAGCCGTTGAAGGCGCCGACCGCGAGGGAGACCACGAGGGCGACGATCACGCCCATCCAGACGTTCATGGTCAGCTGGTAGCTGAGCATGCTCGCGGTGAGCGCGGAGGTGACGACGGCGACGCCGGCGGACAGGTCGAACTCGCCGCCGATCATCAGCAGCGCCACCGGCAGCGCCATGATGCCGATGGTCGACGACTGGTACAGCACCGTCGCCATGGAGCCGCCCTCGCGGACCGTGGGCGCGGCGATCAGGAAGAAGACGAACACGGCGACGGCGCCGAGGAAGACCCCGACCTCGGGCCGGGCGAGCAGACGCAGCGTCATGGAGCGCTGCCTGGTCCGCCCGTCGGTCTGCTTCGGGCCGGGGGCCGGCGGTGTGTCCACCGCCGGCTCAGCCTGTTGGGTCATGCCCATCACCGGGTGCCCTTCGCGGCGAACTCGGCGACGGCCTTGACGTTGGACTTGTCGACGAAGGCCGGGCCGGTCAGCACCGGCTGCTCACCGCCGCCGCTGTAGTTGCCGTTGTTCTTGTAGAGCCACAGGCCGTCGACGGCGAGGTAGCCCTGGAGATAGGGCTGCTGGTCGACGGCGAACTCGATGTCGCCCTTCTCGATGGCGCCGGTCAGCTCCTTGTTGAGGTCGAAGGTGGCGACCTTCGCCTTGCTGCCGGTCTCGTCCACCGACTGCACGGCGACCATGGCGAACGGGGCGCCGAGGGTGACGACGTGGTCGATGTCGCCGTCCTCCTGCAGTTTGGCGGTGACCGTCGCCTTGACCGAGGGCTTGTCGGCGCCGTTGACGTAGAGGTTCTCCACCGAGCCCTCGAAGGTCTTCTTCAGGCCGTCGCAGCGCTGGGTCAGGCCGACGTTGCCCTGTTCGTGGATCACGCAGAGGGCCTTCTTGGAGCCCACCTCGTTCAGCTTCTTGCCGAACGCCTCGCCCGCCACGCTCTCGTCCTGGCCGAAGAACGACATCAGGCCGAGCTCCTTCCAGTCCGCCAGGCCGGAGTTGAGCCCGACGACGGGTATCCCGGCCTTCTCCGCCTTGCCGAGGACGCCGCGCAGGGCGTCCGGCTTGGCGAGGGTGACGGCGATGCCGTCGACCTTCTGGTCGATCGCGTTCTGCACCAGGTTGGCCTGGTTGCCCGCGTTCGGGTCGGCGGAGTAGACGAGCTTGATGTTGTCCTTGGCGGCGGCGGCCTCGGCACCCTTGCGGACGATGTCCCAGAACGTGTCGCCGGGCGCCTGGTGGGTGACCAGGGCGACGGTCATGCGCGGGGTGTTCGCCTTGCCCGCGGAGGCACCCGAGTCCCCTTCCTCGTCGGCCTTCTTCCCTCCGGAGCCGCTGGAGCAGCCGGCGAGGGTCAGGGCCGCGGCGGCGGCGAGGGCCACGGCGGGGGCGAATCTGCGGGAGCGGGCGTGCGAAGAGCGGTCCATCTTTCCTGCACCTCACTGTGCGACTGTGCGACGGGGAAGCCGTGTGCCAGACCAGAGAAGAACGGCTGTTGCTGCGCTGGGTCCGGATACAAGTCCTTGAGACGCCCGCTGTCAATACTTTGTCAAGACATCATTTCACTCACAGGTCCGAATGTAAGTACAAAGTATTGACATGGTCGTCCGGGAGTCATACACCTGGGAGGCGGCAGGCCCCCCGCCCAGCCCGAGGAGCGTCGCACATGGCCGAGTCAGTCCCGCGTTTCGATCTGATCACGATGGGCCGCATCGGGGTCGATCTCTATCCCTTGCAGACGGGCGTACCCCTGGCGGAGGTTGAGACCTTCGGCAAGTTTCTCGGCGGTTCGGCCGCCAACGTGGCGGTCGCCGCCGCCCGGCTCGGCCGTGCCACGGCCCTCATCACCCGCACGGGCGAGGACCCGTTCGGCGGCTTCCTGCACCGGGCGCTGAAGGAGTTCGGCGTCGACGACCGCTGGGTCACCCCGGTCGCCGCCTACCCGACGCCCGTCACGTTCTGCGAGATCTTCCCGCCGGACGACTTCCCGCTGTACTTCTACCGCCGTCCGAAGGCCCCCGACCTGGAGATCCACCCCGAGGAGCTGGACCTCGACGCCGTCCGCGCCGCCTCCGTCTTCTGGATCACCGGCACCGGGCTGAGCGAGGAGCCGAGCCGCACGGCGACCCTCACCGCCCTCGCCCACCGCGCGAAGTCCGGCACCACGGTCTTCGACCTGGACTGGCGCCCGATGTTCTGGGCCGACCCCGACGAGGCCCGCCCGCACTACGCCGAGGCGCTGCGGCACGCGACCGTCGCGGTCGGCAACGTCGACGAGTGCGAGATCGCCACGGGCGTACGCGAGCCGCGCGCCTGCGCCGAGGCGCTGCTGGCGGCCGGCGTCGAGCTGGCCGTGGTCAAGCAGGGCCCGAAGGGCGTCCTCGCCGTGCACCGCGACGGCCGCAGCGCCGAGGTGCCCCCGGTGCCGGTCGAGGTGGTCAACGGGCTCGGCGCGGGCGACGCGTTCGGCGGCTCGCTCTGCCACGGTCTGCTCTCCGGCTGGGACCTGGAGCGGACCATGCGGTACGCCAACGCGGCCGGCGCCCTCGTCGCCTCCCGTCTCGCCTGTTCCTCCGCGATGCCCACCGGGGCGGAGGTCGACGACCTCCTCGCGCGAGCCACTCCCTGAACGGAGCAACGCCTTGTCCCTCAGCATCCCCGACCTCACCGCGGTCAGAGCCCGGCACCCGGAGGCGATCGCCGAGGCGGCGGCCCGCCGGGTACGCCGTCCGCTGATCGGCGCCTCCGGCCGCCTGATGATCGTGGCCGCCGACCACCCGGCGCGCGGCGCGCTCGGTGTCGGCGACCGCGGGCTCGCCATGGCCAACCGGGCCGACCTGCTGGAACGCCTGTGCACGGCGCTGTCCCGGCCCGGCGTCGACGGGGTGCTCGCCACCGCCGACGTACTGGAGGACCTGCTGCTGCTCGGGGCGCTGGACGACAAGGTCGTCATGGGCTCCATGAACCGCGGCGGCCTCGCGGGGGCCGCCTTCGAGATGGACGACCGCTTCACCGGCCACCGCGCGGAGGACATCGCCCGGCTCCGCTTCGACGCGGGCAAGCTGCTGCTGCGCATCGACTACGACGATCCCGGCTCGCTGACCACCATGGAGGCGACCGCCCGCGCGGTGGACGCGATGGCCGCGCGGGAACTGCCCGTCTTCGTCGAGCCGTTCATCTCCCGCCGCGTCGGGGGCCGGGTCCGCAACGACCTGTCCGCCGAGGCCGTCACCCGGTCCATCGCGATCGCCTCGGGCCTGGGCGGCACGTCGGCCTACACCTGGCTGAAACTGCCCGTCACCCAGGACCCAGACGACATGGGCCAGGTCCTGGAGACCTCCACGCTGCCCGCCGTCCTGCTCGGCGGCGACATAGGAGGTTCCCCCGCGGACCAGGCCGCCGCCTACGAACGCTGGCGCAAGGCGCTGCGGCTGCCCACCGTGCAGGGCATGGTCGTCGGCCGCTCGCTGCTCTACCCGGCCGAGGGCAGTGTGGAACAGGCGGTGGACACGGCGGTCGGACTGCTGTGACCGGCGTGGAGACGAGGAAAGGGGAAGAGGAGATGACGTACCACCTCCCGGCGGGCAAGGCGGCGGACGGGGTCCTGGCCGTCGACGTGACACCGGAGAAGGCCGGCTGGGGCTACTCCAGCCTGCGCGTGCTCCACCTGCCGCCCGGCGGCAGCCACACCTTCGACAGCGGTGACAGCGAGTGGATCGTCCTCCCGCTCAGCGGCGCCTGCACCGTCGCCACGGCCGACGACTTCGGCCAGGACACCTTCGAACTCGCCGGCCGGGAGAGCGTGTTCAGCGGCGTCAGCGACTTCGCGTACGTACCGCGCGACGCCCGCACGACCGTGACGACCGCCGCCGGGGGCCGCTTCGCCCTCACCGGCACCCGCTGCACCCACCGCCTGCCCGCCCGCTACGGGCCTGCGTCGTCGGTGCCGGTGGAGCTGCGGGGCACCGGGAACTGCTCGCGGCAGGTGAACAACTTCGGCGCGGCGGGGACGTTCGAGTGCGACAAGCTCATCGCGGTCGAGGTCATCACCCCCGGCGGCAACTGGTCGTCCTTCCCGCCGCACAAGCACGACGAGCACCGCCCCGGTGAGGAGTCGGTGCTGGAGGAGATCTACTACTTCGAGTTCGCGGCCCATGACGGCACCCCCGGCCTCGGCTACCAGCGCGTCTCCCCCTCCGGGCACGGACGGGGCACGGACGTGCTGGCCGAGGTCCGCGACGGCGACGTCGTACTGATCCCCGACGGCTGGCACGGGCCCTCGATGGCGGTCCCCGGCCACCACATGTACTACCTCAACGTCATGGCGGGCCCGGAGGCCGAACGCGCCTGGCTGATCTGCGACCACCCCGACCACGCCTGGATCCGCGACACCTGGCCGGAACAGCCCGTCGACCCCCGACTCCCCCTCTACACCGCACCGGAGAGGTCCGCATGAGCGCCGCCGCCACCCGCCGACTGACCACCGCCCAGGCCCTGGTGCGCTTCCTGGCCGCCCAGCACACCGAACGCGACGGCGTACGGCGCCGCCTGATCACGGGCACCTGGGGCATCTTCGGCCACGGCAACGTGGCCGGGATCGGCCAGGCCCTCGTCGAGTACGCCGACGTCATGCCGTACCACCAGGGCCGCAACGAACAGGCCATGGTGCACGCGGCCGTGGGCCACGCCCGCCACCTGAACCGCCTGTCCGCGCAGGCGGTGACGACGTCCATCGGCCCCGGCGCCACCAACCTGGTCACCGGCGCCGCGCTCGCCACCATCAACCGCCTCCCGGTCCTCCTCCTCCCCGGCGACTACTTCGCCTCGCACGCCGCCGACCCGCTGCTCCAGCAGCTGGAGCACCCGACCGAGGCCGACGTGTCCGTCAACGACACCCTGCGCCCCGTCTCCCGCTACTTCGACCGGATCGCCCGCCCCGAGGCCCTCGTCGCCTCCGCGCTCCAGGCGATGCGCGTGCTCACCGACCCGGCCGAGACCGGCGCCGTCACCCTCGCGCTCCCCCAGGACGTGCAGGCGGAGGCGTACGACTGGCCCGAGGAGTTCTTCGCCGACCGCGTCTGGCGGGTACGGCGACCGGCGCCCGACCCGGTGGAACTGGCCGAGGCGGTCCGCGCGGTCCGCGCCGCCGAACGCCCGCTGATCGTCGCGGGCGGCGGCGTCCACCACAGCGAGGCCGAGGAGGCGCTGCGGGCGCTGGTGGACGCCACCGGCATCCCGGTCGCCTCCACCCAGGCCGGCAAGGGCGCGCTCCGCCACGACCACCCGGCCGACCTCGGCGGCATCGGCCACACCGGCACCACGGTGGCCGACGACCTCGCCCGCACCGCCGACCTGGTGATCGGCGTCGGCACCCGCTGGTCGGACTTCACCACGGCCTCCGGCACCCTCTTCCAGCACCCGGACGTCCGCTTCCTGAACCTCAACATCACCGCCTTCGACGCCCACAAGCTCGCCGCCCGCACCCTGGTCTGCGACGCGCGGGCCGGGCTCACGGCGCTGGCCGAGGAACTGTCCGGCCACCGGGTGGACGCGGCGTACGAGTCCGAGTACCGCACCGGACAGGAGCGGTGGGAGCAGGTGGTGGCCGCGTCCTTCCGCGCCGACGACGACACCGCCGTCCCCACCCAGACGCAGGTACTGGGCGCGCTGGACGCGGTCGTCGGCGACGAGGACGTGGTGATCAACGCGGCCGGTTCGCTCCCCGGCGACCTGCACAAGCTGTGGCGGGCCCGCTCCCCGCGCCAGTACCACCTGGAGTACGGCTACTCCTGCATGGGCTACGAGATCCCGGCCGCGCTCGGCGTCCAGCAGGCCGCGCCGCCCGGTACGCCGGTGTGGGCGCTGGTCGGCGACGGCACGTACCTCATGAACCCGACGGAGATCGTCACCGCCGTGCAGGAGAACCTGCCGGTGAAGATGCTCCTCGTCCAGAACCACGGCTACGCCTCGATCGGCGGTCTGTCCGAGTCGGTGGGCGCCGAACGCTTCGGCACGGCGTACCGCCACCGGGTGCCCGACGGCTCCTTCACGGGGGCTCCGCTGCCCGTCGACCTCGCCACCAACGCGGCCAGCCTCGGCATGGAGGTGCTGCGCGCCAAGACCGTACGGGAGTTGCGCGAGGCCCTGCGCACGGCCCGCGCGTCGGGCCGGCCGACCTGCGTCTACGTCGAGACCGACCCCACGCCGACCGCTCCCGCCGCCGAGGCCTGGTGGGACGTTCCGGTGGCCGAGGTGTCCGCCCGCGAGGCCGCCGCCGACGCCCGGGCGCAGTACGAACGCGCGGTCGCCGACCGCCGCCGCCACCTCTGAGAGCCCGTCACCGACGCAAGGGAGGTACGCCCATGGCGAGAACCGGCGACCGGGCACGTGCCGTGACCGCCCCCGCGCTCAGCACCCTGGACTTCGCGCTGGACCGGAGCAGTCCGGTGCCGCTCTACTACCAGCTCGCCCAGCAGCTGGAGGCGGCGATAGAACACGGCGTCCTCGCCCCGGGCAACCTCCTGGGCAACGAGGTCGACCTCTCCGTCCGCCTCGGCCTGTCCCGGCCCACCGTCCGCCAGGCCATCCAGTCCCTGGTCGACAAGGGGTTGCTGGTCCGGCGGCGCGGGGTGGGCACGCAGGTGGTGCACTGCCAGGTCAAGCGCCCGCTGGAGCTGAGCAGCCTCTACGACGACCTGGAGGCGGCCGGGCAGGGGCCCACCACGCGGGTGGTGCGCAACGAGACCGCCCCGGCCCCCGCCGACGTGGCGGCGGCCCTCGGCATCGCGGAGGGCGGCGAGGTCACCGTCCTGGAACGGCTGCGCCTCACCCACGGCCAGCCCGTGGCGCTGCTCCGCAACTACCTGCCGACGGGACTGCTGGACCTTGACGGTGCCCGGCTGGAGTCGACGGGCCTGTACCGGATGATGCGCGCGTCCGGCATCACCCTGCACAGCGCCCGCCAGACCGTCGGCGCCCGCACCGCCGCCCGCGAGGAGGCCGCGTGCCTCGACGAGAAGGAGGGCGCCGCCCTGCTGACCATGCGGCGCACGGCGTACGACGACACCGGCCGGCCGGTCGAGTACGGGACGCACGTCTACCGGGCGTCCCGGTACGCGTTCGACTTCCAGCTGCTGGTCAAGGGCTGACGGGCTTGCGCGCCCAGAAGAGGGTGTGCCCGGTGTCGCCGCCCTCCGGCACGTACTCCTCGCGTTCGACGGTCAGTCCGGCCCGGGTGATCCACTCCCGGTAGCCGGCGGCGTCGGTGTGGCTCCACCACATCGGGGCGCCGCCGCCGAGCCAGTCCTCGTCGGTGCCGGTCCAAGCACCGTGCCCGGTGGTGGCGACGAACCGGCCGCCCGGGCGCAGCCGGCGGAGTTCGTCGAGCCACGGCCGGTACTTGGTGTCACCTCCGAACGCCTCGTCGTAGCGCGCCGCCAGGGCGTCGTAGCCGCGCCGCACGATGTCCTTCGGGTCCGTGGTGTCCACGCCGGGTGACGGTAGTCACCGGAGGCGGGGCGGGCCATCGCTTTTCCCGGCCCCGCCGTCCCGGGCGAGGCCAGCGAAGGGGCCTTCCAGTGCCGCCCACTGGAGCAGCATGATGGTCTTCGCGTCGGCGATCTCGCCGGTCCGGATCATCTCCAGGGCCCGTCGGAAGGGCAGTTCGAGGGTCTCGATGTCCTCGCCCTCCTCGTCGAGGCCGCCGCCCTCGTGGGTGCGGGTGGCGGGGCCGTAGGCGGCGGCGTAGAAGCTGACGCGCTCGGTGACCGAGCCGGGGCTCATGTAGACGTCGAAGACGTGCCGGACCTCGCCGACGGTGTGCCCGGTCTCCTCCACGACCTCGCGCCGTACGGCGACCTCGGGGTGCTCGTCCTCGTCGTCGAGGAGCCCGCCGGGGGTCTCGATCAGCATGCCGTCGGGGTGGCCGTTGACGTAGACGGGGAGACGGAACTGCCGGGTGAGGAGAACGGTTCCGCGTTCGGTGTCGTACAGCAGCACGGTGGCGCCGTTGCCGCGGTCGTGGGTCTCGCGTTCCTGGGTGCTCCAGGTGCCGTCGGCGCGCTGGAAGTCGAAGGTCGTGGTGCGTTCGACGTACCAATGGCTGGAGAGCAGCCGTACGTCCGTGATCTTGACCCGGGAGTTGCCGGTCAGGTCCTGGCCGGCCCGGTCGAGTCCGGTGCGGCCGCGGCGGTCCGGGGTGTCGAGGCCGGCGGTCACGGGCGGCCGTCCAGGGGTACGGGGTGGGGCGAAGTGGTCATGTCCGCTTCTATCACGCGGCGTGGTGCCCACAGGCGTGCGGGGCTCTCACCGTGATCCCGTGCGCCACTGGTGGTCGGGCAGGAAGGTCACGTCGTACTGCTCGGGCACGGTGGCGAACTTGTGCGGCTCGGGTACGAACGGGCGCCGGGGCAGGCCGAGTTCGCCGGTGTCGGTGCCGAGGGTCTCGAAGAACCGCTCGAAGGTGCCGCCGGGGCCCGCCGCGACGCCGACGATCTGGCTGTGGTGGCGCTCGATGCGGTAGGCGTGCGGGCAGTTCTTGGGTACGAAGCCGAAGTCGCCGGCTGTCAGGAGCCGCTCCTCCTGCTCACCCTCCAGGTCCTCCACGAAGAGCCGGACGGCGCCCTGGGTGACGAAGAAGACCTCGTAGGTGTCGGGGTGGGAGTGGGCCGGGATGATGTCGCCCTTGGGGCCTTCGCAGGTGAAGAAGTTGAAGGTGTTCTCGGTCTGCGGACCGCCCGCGTAGACGGTGATCAGGTCGCCGAAGAGGTGGGCGCGGTCGCCCATGCCCTTCTCGATGAAGTAGGGCCTGCCCGGTTCGGCGGGGATGAGGGAGTGGGTGCGCCTGGCGAACTCGATGGTCATGGGAGCCTCCGACCGCGGGGATTGTCAGCCTTCCTGACGTTCAATGCGTGTCAGGCTACCTGACGTAGCGGGCTGCCCGTATGCTCGGGCACCGGAGGACCCGAGGAACGATGACCGAAGCCGCACCGAACATGCCGCTGCGACTGGCCGCGGCCAAGCGCTGGTTCGACGACGCCCTGACGGCGAGCATGCGCGCGGCCGGCGAGCAGCCGCTGAGCGCCGCGCAGGGCCAGGTGTTCGCGTTCCTGGACGCGGAGGGCACCACGGTCGCCGAGCTCGCCCGCCGCCTCGGCGTCACCCGCCAGACCGCCCACCAGGCCGTGCACGGCCTGCTCGCCCTGGGACTCCTGGAACAGGTCCCGGACCCCGCCTCGGCCCGCAGCCGCCTGATCCGCATCACCGCGGAGGGCACCCGCGTCCACCGGCGGGCCCAGGAGACCCTCGCCGTCATCGAGGGCGTCCTGGCCGACCGCATCGGCGCCGCGCAGGCCACGGCGCTGCGCACCGCCCTGACCCTGCCGCGCGGGGAGCCGCCGGTGGTCCGGGCGCCATAGGAAGGGACGCCCGGAGCACGTGCCGGCCCCCGGACTCACAGGGTCAGCCGGAACAGCGCCCCTCCACCAGGTGCCCGCTCGGCGGTGAGTTCCGCGCCGTGCGTGCGGGCGATCTGGCGGGCCATCGCCAGCCCGAGTCCCGAACCGGGCAGTGCGCGGGCGGACTGCGCCCGGTAGAAGCGGTCGAAGATGTGCGGCAGGTCCTCGGCCGCGATGCCGGGCCCGTGGTCGCGCACGGTCAGCTCCCGCTCGGTCAGCGCGACCTCGACCGTGCCGCCCGGCGGACTGAACTTGGCCGCGTTGTCCAGCAGGTTGCCGAGCAGCCGGGCCAGCCGCGCCGGGATGCCGGGGCGCAGCACGCCCGCCGCGCGGTCGGCGACGTCCAGGGTGAAGGTGAGGTGGGGCCAGCGCTCGCGGGCGGTGTCCACCGTGTGCCGGGTGAGGGCGGCGAGGTCGATCTGCTCCAGGAGCGGCTGCGGTTCCTCGTCCCGGGCCAGCTCGATCAGGTCGTTGACCAGGCTGGTGACGTCCTCCAGCTGCCGGACCAGGGCGCCGGCCGCCCGCTCGCGCCGGTCCGGGGGCAGGCGGTCGGCGCGCGCGAGGAGTTCGGCGTTGGTGCGCAGGGCGGTCAGCGGGGTGCGCAGTTCGTGGGAGGCGTCGGCGATGAGGCGGCGCTGGGCGGTCACCGAGCGGTCCAGCTCGTCGAGCATGGTGTTGAAGGTCGTCGCCAGCCGTGTGGTCTCGTCGCCCCGGTGCCGGCCGCCCGGCGGGAGCTCGATGCGGTGGCGCGGATCGCGGGTGGCGGCCACCCGTTCCGCCGTGGCCGTGAGCCGGGTGACGGGGCGCAGGCCGGTACGGGAGACCGCGTAGCCGAGCAGTCCGGCGACGACCACGCCGGCCCCGCCGACGCCGATCAGCAGCCAGGCGGTCTGGCGCACACCGCGCTCGGCGACGTCGGAGCGCAGGGCGACCTGGACGGCGGTGCCGTGGCCGAAGGTGGTGGTGAGCATGCGGGCGGGGTGCCCGGCGACGGTGATGTCCCGGTAGTAGGGCGCCCGGCGTCCGGCCGCGACCTCGCGGACCGCCGGGGACACGGGCAGGACGTACGGCTCCGCCGGATCGTCGGCGCGGTCGGGCGGGACCGTCTGGGCACAGGCCGGGGCGCCCAGGTAGCGGCATTCGCCGCGCAGCACGGCCGGTTCGCCGTCCCGGGCCTCCCGTGCGACGAGGGTGGCCGACTGGGCGAGGCTCTGGTCGACCTGCTGGTAGAGCTTGTAGCGGAGCACGAGGAACGCGGCCGTGCACACGCCGACGGTGACGAGCACGACGGCGGCCGAGGCCGCCAGCGCCAGCCGGGAGCGCAGCCGTCGGGGGCGCGGCACGATGCCGTTCCACCATCGGCGCGGCGGCCGGGTGGTGCCGGAGGCGGTGGCGGCGGGGCTGCCTTCGGTGGCGGCCGGGTCCGGCCGGTTCATGCCGTACCCAGGCGGTAGCCCACCCCGTGCACGGTGTGCACCAGGCGCGGTTCGCCCTCCGCCTCCAGTTTGCGGCGCAGGTAGCCGACGTAGACCGCCAGCGAGTTGGAACCGGGCCCGAAGTCGCGGCCCCAGACCCGCTCGAAGAGCGTCTCCCGGGTGAGCACCTGCCCGGGGTTGCGCAGCAGCTCCTCCAGCAGTGTGAACTCGGTCCGGCTGAACTCGATGGCCCGCTCCCCGCGCCGCCCGGTGCGCGTCGCCGGGTCCACCACCAGGTCGGCGTAGGACAGCCGGTCGCCCGGTTCCGGCACGCCGGTGTCCGCCCGGCGCAGCAGGGCCCGCACCCGCGCGGTCAGCTCGTCCAGCGCGAAGGGCTTGACCAGGTAGTCGTCGGCCCCGGCGTCCAGTCCGTCGACCCGTTCGCTGACCGAGTCGAGCGCGGTCAGCACCAGCACCGGCGTACGGTCGCCGACGGCCCGCAACTGGCGGCAGAACCCGAGCCCGTCCAGCACCGGCATCATCACGTCGACGACGACGGCGTCCGGCTGCCAGGCGGCCAGCTCGGACAGGGCCGCCAGGCCGTCGGCGGCGCCCCGCACCGCGTAGCCCTCGACGGTGAGACCGTCCTCGACCGCGGCCCGCACCTCGGGTTCGTCGTCGACCACCAGGATTCGTTTCAGCACGCGCCCAGCCTGCCAAAGGAGCGTCTTAAAACCTTCTTAGGGCGGCTTGTGACCGTGGCGGCCATGTTCGGACCTTCCCACTCGTCCTCCGGCCCACCGGCCCCCATGCCGCCCGCCGGCCCTCCCGCTCCCCCGTCCCGGCTCTCCGTGGTGATCGGCGCGGGCGGCACCGGCGGGCACATCTACCCCGGTCTCGCCCTCGCCGACGCGCTGCGCCGTGCCGTACCGGCGGCGGAGATCTCCTTCGTCGGCACCACGCGGGGCCTGGAGACCCGGCTGATCCCGCAGGCCGGGTACCGGCTGCACACCGTCGACATGATCCCCTTCGATCCGTCCCTCGGTGCCAAGCGCTACCTGCTGCCCTCGGCGCTGGTGCGGTCCGCCGGGCAGTGCCGGTCGATCCTGCGCGAGCAGCGGGCCCAGGTGGCGGTCGGCATGGGCGGCTACCCGAGCGCCCCGGTGATCCTCGGGGCCCGCTGGTCGGGGCTGCCGAGCCTCATCCACGAGTCCAACGCCGTCCCCGGCCGCGCCAACCGCTTCGCCGCCCGGCTCACCCCGCACGTCACGGTCGCCTTCGACCGGTCCCGCGCGGGGCTCGCCGGCGGGGAGCGCGCCCGCCTCGTCGGCATGCCCATCGCGGCGGCCCTCGCCGGTCTGGACCGGGCGGGCCGCCGTCATGAGGCCCGGCACGCGCTGGGCGTGCCGGACGGTGCCCGGCTGATCGTCGTCAACGGCGGCAGCCTCGGCGCCGCCCGGCTCACCGAGGCTGCGACGGAACTGGCCCGGCGCTGGCGGCGGCGCACCGACGTGCACCTGCTGATCAAGACCGGGCCGGACGCCCTGGAGGAGGCGCGGTTCCGGCTCGCGGGCAGTCCGGTGGCCCGCGTGGTGCCCTACCTGGACCACATGGACCAGGTGTACGCCGCCGCCGACCTGGTGATCTGCCGCGCCGGTTCGGCGACCGTCGCCGAACTCGCCAGCACCGGCGTGCCCGCCGTGCTCGTGCCCTACCCGCACGCCCCCGGCGACCACCAGACCCACAACGCCCGGGTGCTGACCGACGTCGGGGCCGGTCTCCTGCTCCCCGACGCCGAGACCTCCGCGACACGGCTCGCCGAGCTGATCGACCCGCTGCTGGCCGATCCTGCGCGGCTCGCCGCCATGGAGTCGGCCGCCGACCCCGGCCCGCACGCACACGCCGCCGACCTGCTCGCCGCCGAGGTACTGCACCTCGCCGGCCACCCCCTGCCCACCCACTTCCTGGAGCACACCCCGTGAACAACGCCGCCGCCACCGCCCGCACCGCCGACTGGACCGACCGCCAGGTCCTGGTCACCGGCGCCGAGGGCTTCATCGGCTCCGCACTCGTCGAACTGCTCGTCGCCCAGGGCGCCCGGGTCCGGGCGTTCACCCACTACAAGCCGTACGCCGAGAAGGGCCACCTCGCCCACCTGCTGAACCACCCGCTGGTCGAGACGTTCACCGGCGACGTTCGCGACGCGGGCCGGGTGATGGACGCTGTGGAGGGCTGCGACACGGTCTTCCACCTTGCCGCGCTCATCGGCATCCCGTACAGCTACGACTCCCCGGGCGCCTATGTGCAGACGAACGTCGTCGGCACCGAGAACGTCGCCGAGGCCTGCCGGCGCCACCGGGTGCGCCGCCTGGTGCACACCTCCACCAGCGAGGTGTACGGCACGGCCCGCACGGCGCCCATCGCCGAGAGCCACCCCCTCCAGCCCCAGTCGCCGTACTCCGCGTCCAAGATCGGCGCCGACATGATGGCCCTGTCCCACTGGCACGCCTTCGAACTCCCGGTGACGGTGGTGCGCCCCTTCAACACCTACGGCCCCCGGCAGTCCGCCCGCGCGGTGATCCCGGCGATCCTCGCCCAGCTCCACTCCGGCGCCCGCACGATCAAACTCGGCTCGCTCACCCCGACCCGCGACTTCACCTACGTCACCGACACCGCGCGGGGCTTTCTGGCCATGGCCGACTGCGACCGGGCCCTCGGACAGGTGGTCAACCTCGGCTCGGGCCGCGAGATATCCATCGGCGACCTGGCGCAGGCCCTCACCGTCGCCTCCGGGAGCGACGCCGAGATCGTCGTGGACCCGGCCCGGCTGCGGCCCGGCGGCAGCGAGGTGCAGCGGCTCCTGTCCGACAACTCCCGCGCCCGCGAGTGGGCGGGCTGGGAGCCGCGGGTCGAGCTGGCGGACGGACTGCGCCGGACCTCGGACTGGGTGAAGGAGCACCTGCACCTGTTCGCCGCGGAGCGCTACCAGGTCTGACCCGGCGGGGCGGTGGTGCGGCGGGCTCACTAGGCTCGACGCCCGTGAACAGACGACGGAGGAAGAAGCTGTCGGAGCGTCTCGTCACGGCCGTGCTGGTCGGCGACCTCGCCCAGGTGCGCGCGCTGCTGCGCTCGGGCGCGCCTGCGGAGACGGCCGACGCCGCCGGCACCACGCCGCTGTACCAGGCGTCCGTGAACGGGGCCGCCGACCTCGTCCGCGTGCTGCTGGCGGCCGGGGCCTCGCCCGACACGGAGAGCGGGATCGGCTCGGAGGGGACACCGCTGTGCGGGGCGGCCTGCTGGGGCCACACGGAGGCCGTCCGCGCCCTCCTGGAAGCCGGCGCCGACCCGAACCTCAGGGAGGACCACGGCACGGGCTGGACCCCGCTGGACTGGGCGACGCACGGGTCGCACGGCGAGTCCGCCGACCTCCTGGTCGCCGCCGGGGGCCGACCACGGCCACAGCCATAGGACACAGCGAAGGGGCCTTCGCGGGCGGTCGGCCCGCGAAGGCCCCTTCGTCACATCACCGTCGGGACGACAGGATTTGAACCTGCGACCCCTTGACCCCCAGTCAAGTGCGCTACCAAGCTGCGCCACGTCCCGGTGTGCTCACGCGCGGTGCACCGCGCGATCACGCGGACAGCACTTTACCTCACCCGCCGGGCCACGCCTAAGCGGGCACGGCGAGGGACAATCGGCCCATGGACAGCCCTGCCGACACCCCCATGGACAGCGCGACGACGGACCGTACGGCCTCCGGCCGGCCGGTGGACGCGCGGGATCGCGACGACGAGGGGCGGGCGCGCAACGCCAGGCCCCGGGACGGGCTCGGCCGCCCGTTGCCGTACGGCACGGACGGTGTCCCCCGCCAGCCGGAGGGTGTCGTGCGGGAGCCGGAGGAGACGGTGGCCGAGGCGCAGCGGCTGTTGGACGAGGGGAAGCCGTTCCACGCGCACGAGGTCTTCGAGGACGCCTGGAAGTCGGGGCCCGAGAAGGAGCGGGAGCTGTGGCGGGGGATGGCCCAGCTGGCCGTCGGGCTCACCCACGCGGCCCGCGGCAATGTGACGGGCGGCGCCAGGCTGCTGCGGCGCGGGGCCGGGGCCGTGACCGACTGGGCGGCGTCGGGGGCCGGGCTGGAGCGGCCGTACGGGATGGACCTGGGCGGGGTCGCCGAGTGGGCCCGCGCGCTGGCGGGCGAGGTGGAGGGCGGCGCGTCCGTGGACGCGGGGGTGCGGGCGCCGCGGCTGCGGGGGTGAAGGCGGCCCGGCCGCGGGGCTGAGGGGCGGCCCGGCAAGGGCACTGTCAGTGGCGTACGGCAGACTCGTGGCGTGCGGACAATTCATGTGATCGGTATCGGCGCGGGCGACCCCGACCAGCTCACCCTGCAGGCGGTCAGGGCGCTGCGGAGCACGGACGTGTTCTTCGTCCTGGACAAGGGCGAGGTGAAGGCCGACCTGGTGCGGCTGCGCCGGGACATGCTGGAGACGCACGTACCGGAGGGGACGTACCGGATCGTCGAGGCGCGGGACCCCGAGCGGGACCGGCGCGCCGGCGGTGCGGACTACTCCCCCGCCGTCGAGGACTGGCGCAGCGCCCGCGCCGGCATCTACGAGCGGATGATCGCCGAGGAGCTGGGCGAGGACGAGAGCGGCGCCTTCCTGGTGTGGGGCGACCCCGCACTGTACGACAGCACGCTGGGCATCCTGGAGGAGATCCTGGAGCGCGGCACGGTGGCGTTCGAGTACGACGTCGTGCCGGGCGTCAGCAGCGTCTCCTCGCTCGTCGCCCGGCACCGCACCGGGCTGAACCGGGTGGCGCGGCCGGTGCAGATCACCACCGGGCGGCGGCTCGCGGAGGGCTTCCCGGAGGGGGTGGACGACATCGTGGTGATGCTCGACGCCCACCAGGTCTTCCGGCAGTACGCGGACCAGGACATCCACATCTACTGGGGCGCCTACATAGGCACCCCGGACGAGATCCTCGCCTCCGGCCCGATCGCCGAGGCCGCGCCCCGCATCGAGCGGCTGCGCGCCGAGGCCCGGGAGCGCAAGGGCTGGATCATGGACACGTACCTCCTGCGGCGCAACCCCGGCGACGGCTGACCGGACCGGGCGGGCCCGACCGGCGACCGTACCCGGGCGGACCGCCCCCGCATGCGTGGCCCGTGCACCGGTGTGATCGTGACCGTGTGACAGTCGCCGAGGAAACGCCCCGGACCGCCGCCGCCCAGCCGCCCGTGCTGGACAAGCGCCGCCGCAACGTCGTCTTCGTCACGATCATGCTCGGCATGCTGCTGGCGGCCCTGGACCAGACGATCGTGGGCACCGCGCTGCCGACGATCGTGTCGGACCTGGGCGGCGGCGAGCACATGTCGTGGGTGGTGACCTCGTACCTGCTCGCGGAGACCGTGGCTACGGTGCTGGTCGGCAAGTTCGGCGACATGTTCGGCCGCAAGGTCGTCTTCCAGGTCTCGGCGGTCGTCTTCATCACGGGTTCGTTCCTGTGCGGACTGGCCACGAGCATGCCGCTGCTGATCATCTGGCGGGCGATGCAGGGCGTCGGCGCGGGCGGTCTGATGGTCACGTCGATGGCCCTGATCGCGGACGTCATCCCCCTGCGGGAACGCGGCAAGTACCAGGGCGCCATCGGCGCGGTGTTCGGGGTGGCGACGGTCATCGGGCCGCTGCTGGGCGGGCTGTTCACCGACCACCTGTCCTGGCGCTGGGCGTTCTACGTCAACGTGCCCATCGCGATCGTCGTCGTCATCGCCGCAGCCCGCACCATCCCGGTGGTGAAGTCGGCCGCCCGGCCCGTCATCGACTACCTGGGCATCGCCCTGGTGGCGGTGGGCGCGAGCGCGCTGATCCTGGCGACCAGCTGGGGCGGCAACGAGTACGCATGGGGTTCGGCGGTCATCGTCGGTCTGTTCGCGGGCGGGCTGCTCGCGCTCGGTCTGTTCTGCTGGGTGGAGACCCGCGCGGCCGAGCCGATGCTGCCGATGCGGCTGTTCTCCAACCCGGTGTTCACGGTCTGCTCGATCCTCAGCTTCATCGTCGGCTTCGCGATGCTCGGCGCGCTGACCTACCTGCCGACCTACCTGCAGTACGTCGACGGCGACTCGGCCACCGTCTCGGGCGTGCGGACGCTGCCGATGGTGGCCGGTCTGCTGATCGCCTCGGTCTTCAGCGGCAGCGTGGTCAGCAGGACCGGGCGGTACCGGGTGTTCCCGATCGTGGGCACGCTGGTGATGGGCGTCGGCCTGTACCTGATGTCCCTGATGGGGCCGTCCACGGGAGCGTGGCTGGAGTCGCTGTACATGTTCGTGCTGGGCACCGGCATCGGCCTGTCCATGCAGGTGCTGACCATCGCCGTGCAGAACACCGTCGACTACGCCGACCTCGGCACCGCGACCTCCGGCGTCACCTTCTTCCGCACGCTGGGCAGTTCCTTCGGCACGGCCGTCTTCGGCACGATCTACGCCAACGCCCTCACCCCCAACCTGCGCGACGGCGTCGCGGCCGCCGCGGGCACCGGCGCCGCCGATCCGGCCGTGATCGGCAGGGCGGCGACCAGCCCGGAGGGCGTGCACCGGCTGCCGCCCGAGGCGTCGGCGCCGATCGTCGGCGCGTACGCGGACACCATCCAGACCGTGTTCCTGTGGACGGTGCCGGTCGCGGCGCTCGGTCTGATCGTCGCGCTGTTCCTCAAGCAGGTGCAGTTGCGCGACAGCGCCCGGCTGGGCTCCACCGACATGGGCGAGGGTTTCGCCTCGCCGCACGACGCCGACAGCAGACGGGCGCTGGAGGCCTCCGTCGGCAAGATCATCGGCAGTACCGAGCTGGACACCGCCCGGCGGATCATCGCGGACAGCGACACCCGGCTCGATGTCGCCGGCGCGTGGGCCGTGATGCAGGTCGAGCTGTTCACGCGGCTGGTCGGGCACGCCAGCCTCGGGCTGATCGCCGCCCGCCGCCGGGTGCCGCCCGAGGTACTGCTGCCGGTCTTTGACCGCATGGTGGAGGAGGGGTTCCTGACCCGTCACGGCTCCCTGCTCTCGCACACCGAGGCGGGTTCCCGTGAGGCCCTGGTCATCGGCCGGGCCTGGGCCGCCTGGCTGGAGGACCGCCTGGAGCAGGACGTCGGCCGGCCCACCGACGCGGACCTGCGGGCCGCGGTCGACTCCATCGCCAAGCGTCTGCTGGTCGAGGACCTGAGCAGCGGCCTGCCGGAGCGGGTGCGGCAGCCTGCCGCGACCCGCTGAGGGAGACGGAGCACGCCGGCCGGTCACGGCCCGGTGAGGCCCAGCCCTTCCAGCCGCTCCAGCACCGCCCGGACGTCGGGCTCCGCGGACACGCCGTCCGGCAACGGGGGTCTGCGGACCACGACCACCGGCAGGGCGAGGTCCCGGGCCGCCGTCAGCTTGGCCGCGGTGGCCGCTCCCCCGCTGTCCTTGGTGACCAGCACGTCGATGCGGTGCTCGCGCAGGACGGCCGTCTCGTCGGCCACCGAGAAGGGGCCGCGGGCGGTCAGCACGCGAATGTCCGGCGGCAGGGGCGGCTCGGGGAGCTCCACCGAGCGGACGAGGAAGTGGAGCGCGGACAGGTGCGCGAAGGCGGCGAGGCCGAGGCGGCCGGTGGTGAGGAAGACGCGGCCGCCGAGGTCCGGCAGCAGGTCGGCGGCCTCGGTGAGGGAGGCGGCCGGGTGCCAGTCGTCGCCGGGGCCGGCCTGCCAGCCCGGGCGGCGCAGGAAGACGGCGGGGGTGCCGGTGGCCGCCGCGGCCTGGGCGGCGTTCGACGACATGCGCGCGGCGAAGGGGTGGGTCGCGTCGACGAGGGCGTCCACCCGCCGCTCCCGCAGCCAGCCCGCCAGCCCTTCCGCCCCGCCGAATCCGCCGGTCCGCACCTCCCCGGCGAGGGTGCCCGGGCGGGTCACCCGTCCGGCGAGGGATGTGGTGACGCGGACGCCCGGCCGGGAGGCCAGGTCGGCGGCCAGGCGGCGGGCCTCGGTGGTGCCGCCGAGGATCAGCACGTGCGGGGACGGACGACGGGACATGGGCCGAGAGTACGGCCCCTCGACCGGGCCGGGACCGCGGCCCCCTCAGGGCAGCAGCAGTTGCAGCCCGCCCACGACGGTCGCCGCGATGACCAGGCGCTCGAACAACCGCTGGTTGATGCGGGTCACAGCCCATTTGCCGATGAACGCGCCGGGCACCACGAACACCACGAGCGCGGCGTCGAGGAACAGCGAGCGTCCGTCGATCAGTCCCAGACCGGCGCTGAAGGGCAGCTTGGACACGTTCACGATCAGGAAGAAGAAGGCCGACGTGCCGAGGAAGCCGAGCTTGCGGAAGCCCGCAGAGAGGAGGTACATCGACATCACCGGACCGCCCGCGTTGGCGACCATGGTGGTGAAACCGCCCAGGACGCCGTACGAACGGGCCTTCACGCGCCCGGCCGGTGAGGCACCCCCGTCGGGCTCGTCCGCGTCGGACTGCCTGGCCGTGTCGGCCTGCCGTCGGCGCCACACCGTCACCCCGGCCATCACCAGCAGGATCACGCCGATCGACGTCCTGACGACCGCGTCGTCGGCCCACACCAGGAACACGGTGCCCACGACCACGCCGGCCCCCACCGCCGGGAACAGCCGCCACAGCGTGGGCCAGTGCGCGTGGCGCCGGTAGGTGAGGACGGCGAGGATGTCGCCGGCGATGAGCACCGGCAGCAGGATGCCGGTGGAGGCGCGGGCCGGCAGGACCGCCGCGAAGATCGCGAGGCTGACCGTGTTGGCGCCGCTCACGGCGGTCTTGGAGAAACCGACGAGGAAGGCGGCGAAGGCGAGGGCGGTGAATTCCCAGCCGGTGAGGTGCCAGAGCGTCATGGTGTCCATTGCGGGCACCGATGCTATGCGCACCCCACCGGCGTCGTAAGCACCGTCTCGCCGTACGGACCTTAATGGGCCGTCAGCGGTGCGCGTACCGCGCCCGCAGTTCCCTCTTCAGCACCTTCATGCTCGGTCCCAGCGGCAGTTCCCGCGCGAACTCCACGCGGCGCGGGTACTTGTACTTGCCGAGGTGCCGCTTGGACCACTCGACGACCTCGGCGGCGTCCGGTGCCGCGTCGTCGGCGGGGACGACGACCGCGCACACCTCCTCGCCGTGCAGTTCGTCCGGGAGGCCGATGACGGCGACCTGCGCGATGCCGGGGTGGCGCATCAGCACCTCCTCGACCTCGCGCGGATAGACGTTGTAGCCGCCGCGGATGACGACGTCCTTCTTCCGGTCGACGATCCGCAGGAACCCCTCGTCGTCCTTGGTGCCGAGGTCCCCGGTGCGGAACCAGCCGTCGACCAGCGCCTCGGCGGTGGCCTCGGGGCGGCCCAGGTAGCCGGAGAAGACGTTGTGGCCGCGTACGACGACCTCGCCCAGTTCGCCCGGCGGCAGCAGCTCGACGCTGCCCTCGACCTCAGCGCGGGCGATCTCCACGTCCACGCCCCACAGCGGGTGGCCGATCGTGCCGGGCCTGGCGCCGAACACCGGCTGGTTCACGGCCGCCGCCGGGGAGGTCTCCGACAGCCCGTACCCCTCGTAGATCTTGGCGCCGAACGCCTCCTCGAACCGCTCCAGTACCGCCACGGGCAGCGATGCGCCGCCGGAGATGCACACGCGCAGGTCGGGCAGGGCGCCCGCCTCGGACGCGGCGGCGGCGAGGGCGACGAACATGGTCGGCACGCCGTGGAAGGTGTTGACCTTCTCCACCACCATCAGCTCGATCGCGCGCGCCGCGTCGAAGCGGGGCAGCAGGACGAGGGTGGCGCCCGCGCGCCAGGTGGAGTTGAGGGAGACGGTCTGGCCGAAGGCGTGGAACAGCGGCAGGGCGCCGAGCGCGATGTCGTCGGGCCGGATGTCGTTGGCGTCGAAGGCGTTGACGGTCGCGTTCATCACCAGGTTGAAGTGGCTGAGCACGGCGCCCTTGGGGACGCCCGTGGTGCCGCTGGTGTAGAAGACGACGGCCGGGTCGTCGGCATCGCGGGTGACGTAGGAGGGCAGCGGCTCGGCGTCGGCGGCGAGCTTGCCCAGCTCGTCACCGAGGGTGATCATACGTACGCCCGTCTCCCGCGCGGCGGTGGCTCCGGTCTCCGCCTGGGCCGGGTGGCACAGCAGCAGCGTCGCGCCGCTGTCGCGCAGCACGTGCTCGACCTCGGTCGGCGACAGCAGCAGGTGGACCGGTACGACCACGCCGCCGGCCGCGGCGATCGCGTAGTACGCCTGCGGGAAGTCGGCGGTGTTCGGCGCCATCAGGGCGACCCGGTCCCCCGGCCGCACGCCCAGGCCGGTGAGGGCGCCGGCCTGGGCCCGGGCCCGCCGCCACACCTCGGCGAAGGTCAGCCGCAGGTCGCCCTCGACCAGCGCCTCCTTGTCCGGGCGGCGCCGGGCGTTCTCGGCGAGGATGGCGGCGACGGAGAGGGTTGCCATGGGATGTTGCTCCGTTCCTTGCTGCGGCTCTGCGAGGGGTGGGTGGCGTCGACGGACGCGGCTAGTGCCGTTCGACCAGCAGCGCGCTGCCCTGCCCCACGCCGACGCACATCGTGGCGAGCCCGCGGCCCGCGCCGGTGCGGCGCATGCGGTGGAGCAGGGTGGTGAGGATGCGGGCGCCGGAGCAGCCGAGCGGGTGGCCCAGCGCGATGGCGCCGCCGGTGGGGTTGACCAGGTCGGGGTCGACGCCGAGCTGGTCGACGCAGGCGAGGGCCTGGGCGGCGAACGCCTCGTTGAACTCGGCCGCCGCGAGGTCGTCGACGTTCCAGCCGGCGCGGGCCAGGACCTTGCGGGTGGCGGGGACCGGGCCGATGCCCATGACGTCCGGGTGGACACCGGCGGAGCCGCCGGCGACGTACCGGCCCAGTGACTCAAGACCCAGCTCGTTCAGGGCCTCCTCGCTGACCAGGAGGAGGCCGGCGGCGCCGTCGTTCATCGGGGAGGCGTTGCCCGCGGTGACCGTGCCGCCGGGGCGGAAGACCGGCTTGAGGCGGGCCAGCTTCTCGACGGAGGTGTCCTCGCGGACGCACTCGTCGCTGTCGACGACCACGCCGTCGGGGCGCTCGACCGGGAGGATCTCGTCGTCGAAGTGGCCGTTCTTGCGGGCCTCGGCGGCCAGGCGGTGGCTGCGCAGCGCGAACTCGTCCTGGCGCTCACGCGGGATGCCGTACCGTTCGGCGACCTCCTCGGCGGTCTCGCCCATGGCCAGCAGGCCGTGCAGTTCCCTCATCGCCGGGTTGACCAGGCGCCAGCCGAGCCGCGTGTCGGCGGTCTCGACGCGGTGCGGCAGGGCCTCGTCGGGGCGGGGCAGTACGAAGGGGGCGCGGCTCATCGACTCCGAGCCGCCGGCGAGCACGATGTCGGCCTCGCCCGCGGCGATGGTGCGGGCGGCGGAGGTGACGGCCTCCAGGCCGGAGGCGCACAGCCGGTTCACCGTGGCGCCGGGGACGGAGTCGGGCAGACCGGCGAGGAGGGCGGCCATGCGGGCGACGTTGCGGTTGTCCTCGCCGGCCTGGTTGGCGGCGCCCCAGTAGACGTCGTCGATGCGGGCCGGGTCGAGGGCGGGGACGTCGGCGACCAGGCCCCGGATCACGGCGGCGGCGAGGTCGTCGGGGCGCACGGTGGACAGGGCGCCGCGGAGCTTGCCGATCGGGGTGCGGCGGGCGGCCGCGAAGTGGACGGGGCGCACGGGGTCTCCTGACCGTCGCTCGGCCGCCGGGGCGGACCGACACGTTACCGACTGACTTAATTAGCACTGCTAGTTTTGGACTATAGACCGCCGGGCGCCTCCCTGGGAAGATCCCCCCGTGACCGTCACCGACGCAGCCGGAGGAGACATGACCGAGGCCCGCGAGCACGACCTGGCCGGAACGCGGGGACGGCTCACCGCCCGTGAGTGGCCCGCCGAGCGGCCCGCGTACGTGGCACTGCTGGTGCACGGCTACGGCGAGCACATCGGCCGCTACGAGGATGTGGCCGGCGTACTGACGCGGCACGGGGCCGCCGTCTACGGCGTGGACCACACCGGCCACGGGCGCTCGGACGGGGAACGGGTGCTGATCGAGGACTTCGAGGACGTGGTCACCGACGTGCACACCGTGGCGGAACGGGCCCGGGCCGATCACCCGGAGCTGCCGGTGGTCATGGTCGGGCACTCGATGGGCGGCCTGATCGCCTCCCGCTACGCCCAGCGCCACCGCGGCGAGCTGACCGCGCTGGTGCTGTCCGGGCCGGTCATCGGCGACTGGGAGCTGCCGCGCACCCTGCTCGCCCTGGACGAGATCCCGGACAAGCCGATCAGCCCGTCCGCCCTCTCCCGGGACCCGGCGGTCGGCGCGGCGTACGCGGCGGACCCGCTGGTGTGGCACGGGCCGATGAAGCGGCCGACGGCCGAGGCGTTCGTACGGACCCTGGACACCGTGGCCAAGGGCGGCGACGTCGGCCCGCTGCCCCTGCTGTGGGTGCACGGCGACGACGACCGGCTGGTGCCGCTGCCCGGCAGCCGTCCCGGCGTGGAGGCGCTCAGCGGCGGTGACCTCACCGAGCGGATCTACCCGGGCGCCCGGCACGAGCTGTTCAACGAGACGAACCGGGCGGAGGTCTTCGCGGACGTCACGCGCTTCCTGGACGGCGTGCTCGCCCGCTGAGCGGCCGGACGTCCGGGAGCGGCGCAAGCCGCCCACCGGGGCGTTTGCCCCGTTGCCCGATGGGCACCCGCGCCGCGTACGCAGGCACCACGACCGACGGAGGGGCACCTCATGGCCGACGCCCTCGAACTCGACGCGCTGTGGGAGGACTTCCACCGCGTGTTGAATCCTCTCCCAGCCGAAGCAGGGAGATTCCTGGCTCACGCTGCCTGCCGGGTCAGCGACCAGGCAGGTCTTCCACGATCAATACCAGCCGGGTTGAAACCAGCCCGGTTTGGGACCACAAGCTTGGACGTGCATGTGCTGTCTTGGTTCTCGATCAGCACGGTGTACGCGCTTGATTCTCGCAACGCACGGCACACAGCCTACCCGGTCCCGTGGCCGACCGGACGCCCTCAAGGCGCGGAGAACGAACCCGAGCCCGACGACAGCCGCCTCAGGCACCGCCTCATGACGGTCGGGCACGACCCCCTGAAGCCGTAGCCGTGGGCCGGGACCAGGAACGCGTCGTACGGGAACTGGTCGACGCGCACGGGCAGACGTACGCGGAGGAGGCGGGCATCGCGCTGAAGGACACCCCGCAGCCGCTGTACCGGCTGCTGGTCCTCGCCCACCTGCTCAGCGCCCGCATCCGCGGTTCGATCGCCGTGGCCACCGCCCGCGCCCTCCAGGAAGCCGGGCTCAGCGACCCCCGCCGCATGGCCGACGCGGACTGGCAGGAACGGGTGGACGCGCTCGGCCGGGGCGGATACCGGCGTTACGACGAACGCACCGCCACGCAGCTCGGCGAGGCCGCGGAACTGCTGACCGAGCGGTGGGGCGGGGATCTGCGCCGGCTGCGGGAGGAGGCGGACGGAGAGGTCCCCGAGGTGCGGCGGCTGCTCCAGGAGTTCCCCGGGGTCGGCCCGACCGGCGCGGACATCTTCCTGCGCGAGGTCCAGCGGGTCTGGCCCGAGGCCGCACCCTACCTGGACCGCAAGGCCCTCCAGGGCGCGGAACGCCTCGGCCTGCCGAAGGAACCCGACCGGCTGCTGGACCTCGCCGGCAGGACGGATCCCGCGGTCCTCGCGGCGGCGCTGGTGCGGGCCTCGGTGGACAAGGAGGTCGCCGAGGACACCCTCGACCGCGCCGGGTGACGGGCCCTCTCGGCGCCGGGTCACCCGGACAGCCGCGTGCGCTGGTGGCCCGGCGGGGGCGGTGATGCCCTGAGGACACCGTGCAACGTCCCAGGAGGCATCCGCGATGAGCCGTCGTCCCGTCCCCCCTCTCCGTCTCGTGGCCTCCGCCCTCGCCGTGGGCGCGCTGCTCACCACCGCGGCCTGCTCGGACGGCGGCGGTGGTTCGACGGCGGCCGCGGACACCGCCGCCGAACAGGCCCGCGCCGCCGAGCAGGACGCCGCTGAGAAGGCCCCCACCGGGTCCCCCAGCGCCTCTCCCTCCACCCTCACGGAATCCGGCGCCAAGGCGGCCCTGCTCACCGAGGCCGACCTGGAGGGCGACTGGAACCGGGTCGACGACGCCGAGAAGTGGCGCGACAGCCTGCTCATCAACGAGGTCGACGTCTCCGACTTCCTCACCGCCAAGACCGACGCCGCCGAGTGCCAGCGGCTGCTCGACCGCCTCTACAGCCAGGACCTGCTGGGCAAGCCGTCGGGCGCGTCGGCGCTCACCGGCTTCGAGCAGGGCGACTCCCGGCTGCTGGAGCAGGTCGCCGCCTACGACCGTGCGGCCCTGGACGACGCCCTGAAGTGGATGGACTCCCTGCCGGTCGACTGCGACGAGTTCACCGCGACCGGCGAGACGGGCGAGAAGCGCACCGTCCAGGTGACCGAGGCCTCGGTGCCCGAGCTGGGCGACGCCCGCGAGGGGCTGCACGTGACCTTGCGGGGCCCCGCCGCCGGCAACCCGGCCACGCTCACCCTCGACATCGCCGCCGTACGCGTCGGCGGCTCCGCCCTCACCGTCACCGGCGGCGGCCTGGACGGGCGCGAGATCACCGCCGTCGAGCAGGGCGCGCGCCAGGGCACCGAGCGGCTGAAGACCGTACTGGAGGGCGGGACGCCGTCCCCGCAGCCCACCAACCTGGACTGAACCACCCACGCCGACTCTCGGCATCTGCGGCGAAACCCGGACAGGGTGATCACCGGACGGCACAATGGTGTGCGGCGGGCGGCGCACGCGCGAAGGAGCCGAGACGTGATCGATGGCGACCCCGTTCCCGGCGGGCGTCCGGGTGAGGTCGAGCGGGCCACCGCGCTGAGCGCGGAGCTGACCGGGCAGGACGTGCACGGGGTGGTGCTGGCGTACGTCGACACGGCGGGGATCGGCCGGGTGAAGACCGTGCCCACCGCGAAGCTCGCCTCGGCCGCTGCCTGGGGCGTCGGCATGTCCCCGGTGTTCGACACGTTCCTGGCGAACGACGCGATCGTCACCACGGACGTCCTCGGCTCCCCCGACGGCGATCTGCGCCTCTATCCCGACCTCGACCGGCTGACCGTACTGGCCGCACAGCCCGGCTGGGCGTGGGCGCCCGTCGACCGGATCACGCAGGAGGGCGAGCCGCACCCGGCCTGCGGTCGCACCGTGCTGCGCCGGATCGTCGCCGAGGCCGCCCGGTCGTACGGGCTCTCCTTCAAGGCCGCCGTAGAGATCGAGTGGGTGGTGGGCCGGGGCGACACGGACGGCGACGACTTCGTCCCGGCGGTGTCCGGACCGGCGTACGGCGCCGTGCGGCAGATCGAGCTGAGCGACTGCGCCGCCGACCTGCTGGCGGCGCTCGCGGCGCAGGGCGTGGACGTGGAGCAGCTGCATCCCGAGTACGCGGCGGGGCAGTTCGAGATCTCGGTCGGTGCCCTCGACCCGGTGGCGGCGGCCGACCGCAGTGTGCTGGTGCGGCAGACGATCCGGGCCGTGTCCCGGCGGCACGGGCTGCGGGTCTCCTTCGCCCCGGCGGTCCTCGGACAGGGCGTCGGCAACGGCGGGCACCTCCACCTCTCCGCCTGGCGCGACGGGCGGAACCTGCACGCGGGCGGTCCGGGCCGGTACGGGATGACGGCCGAGGCCGAGTCCTTCGTGGCCGGGGTGCTGGACCACCTCCCGGCGCTCACCGCGATGACCGCGCCGAGCCCGGCCAGTCGTCTGCGGCTGCGTCCCTCGCAGTGGGCGGGGGTGTTCACCGCCTGGGGCCGGGAGACCCGCGAGGCCGCCCTGCGGATCGTCACCGGCACCACCGGCGTGCGCGACCGGGCGGCGAACCTGGAGGTCAAACCGGTCGACCTGGCCGCCAACCCCTACCTCGCGCTCGCCTCGGTGATCGCCGCCGGACTGGACGGGCTCGCGTCGTCCGCGTCGCTGCCCGAGGAGACCACAGGCGACCCGGCCCGGCTCGACGCCGCCGAGGCCGCGGCCCGGGCTGTGCGCCGGCTGCCGGTGTCCCTCGCGGAGGCGGTCGGGGCGTTCCGCGCGGACGGTGTGCTCCGGGCCGCGCTCGGGCCCGTCCTCGCCGACGCCGTGATCGCGGTGCGGCGGGGCGAGATCGCGGCGGTCGACGGGCTGGACGACGACGGCGTGGCGGCGGCCTACCGCTGGAAGTACTGACATGGCGGCCGGCCCCGTCGAGGAGCGGCTCGCCACGCTGGAACTGGTCGACCACCACTGCCACGGCGCGGTCGCCCACAGCCTGGACCGGGCTGGCTTCGAGTCCCTGCTCACCGAGGGCGAGGCGTGGCCCGGAGTCTCCCCCTTCGACAGCCCCGTAGGCCTGGCGGTCCGCCGCCACTGCGCTCCCCTGCTGGACCTGCCCCGCCACGCGCCCGCCGACGTGTACGTGGCCCGGCGGGCCGAACTGGGCGCCGAGGAGGTCAACCGGCGGTTCCTGCGCGCGGCGGGCACCGGGGTGTTCTGCGTGGACACCGGGTTCGCCCCGGACCGGGTGACGACACCGGGGGAACTGGCCGGGGCCGCGGGCGCGGTGGCGTACGAGGTGGTGCGGCTGGAGTGCGTCGCGGAGTCGGTGGCGGCCCGGGGCGTCGAACCGGACGCGTACGCGGCGGCATTCCGGGCGGCGGCCTGGGAGGCGGTACGGCGGCCGGGCGTGGTGGGCGTCAAGTCGGTGGCGGCCTACCGCACCGGCTTCGACCTGGACCCGGCGCGGCCCTCGCCTGCGGAGGTCACCGAGGCCGCCCGGCACTGGCTGGCCCGCGGCGGCCGGCTCGACGACCCGGTGCTCGTACGGCACCTGCTGTGGACCGCGGTGGACCTCGGACGCCCCTTGCAGCTGCACACCGGCTTCGGGGACAGCGACATCCGCATGCACCGCGTGGACCCCACCCACCTGACCGACTGGCTGCACCTGACCGCCGGCACGATCCCGGTCCTGCTGCTGCACTGCTGGCCCTACCAGCGCCAGGCGGCCTACCTGTCGGCGGTCTTCGAACGGGTCTACGTCGACGTAGGCCTCACCCTGCACCACGTCGGTCCCGCCCGGGCGGGCGCGATCCTCGCGGAGGCGCTGGAGATCACGCCGTTCCGCAAGCTGCTGTACAGCTCCGACGCCTACGGAGTGGCCGAGTTCCACCACCTGGGGGCGCTGGCCTTCCGGCAGGGACTGGGCGGGCTGCTGCGGGAGCGGGTGGCCGCCGACGAGATGGCCCTGCCGGACGCGCTGCGCATCGCGCGCTGGGCGGGGCGCGACAACGCGCGCCGGGTCTACCGGTTGCCGGGCGGTCCGCGCGAAGAAGCACCGGACGACGAGGCTCCGGACGACGGCTGAGCGGCGTGGCGCCCATCACAGTCCCGGAGCGCCGCCCGGGAAGCAGGAACGGCTGAAAGTATGATCAAGCGATGTCTGACATGACCGAAACCACGCCGGGCTGGCTGACGACCGACGAACTGGAAATGGCACGCGCCCGCATGCCGATCCTGTACGTCGAGGCGGTACCCGTGCGCGTCGACGACAGCGGCGAAGTCACCAGCGTGGGCCTGCTCCTGCGCATCGGCCCCGACGGGACGGTCAGCCGGACGCTGGTCTCCGGGCGGGTCCTGCACCACGAGCGGGTCCGGGACGCCCTGCTGCGTCACCTGGAGAAGGACCTCGGCCCGGTGGCGCTGCCCCGGGTGCCCGCCTCGCTCCAGCCGTTCACGGTGGCCGAATACTTCCCCACGCACGGGGTCACGCCGTACCACGACCCCCGGCAACACGCCGTCTCCCTGGCCTACGTCGTGCCCGTCGCCGGTGACTGCCGGCCCCGGCAGGACGCGCTGGACCTGGTCTGGTTCGATCCGCGCGAGGCGCTGTCCGAGGCGGTGCAGAGCGAGATGCCGGGCGGGCACGGGGTGCTGCTGAAGCAGGCGCTGGCGCACGCGGGCTGCGTGGTCTGAACGGCTGCGGCGAAGCTACTCCCCTTGCCGCTCGCCGTCGCTCAACTGCGGTTCCAGGTCGTCCCTGAGCAGGCCCCGGGACCCCGTCTGGCCGGTGCGGTAGGCGGAGCGGGCCACCAGGTGGGAGGCGACCGGGCTGGTGAGGAACTGGAAGAAGATGATGAGCGCGAGGGTGCCCATGTCGATGCCGTGCCGCAGCCGCAGCGCCACCCCGACGAGGACGAGCAGGATGCCGAGGGTCTGCGGTTTGGTGGCGGCGTGGCTGCGGGAGAGCACGTCGGGGAGGCGGAGCATCCCGATCACACCGAGCAGGCACTGCAGGCAGCCGAGGAGCAGGAGGACGGCCCCGATCAGGTCGGCGGCCTCGGTCCAGGCGTTCACCGGTGGTCCTCCGTGCCGTCCGCCCGCCTCGAGGGCCGGTCGCGTACGGCGATGAACCGGGCGATGCCCACCGAGCCCGTGAAGCCGAGGAAGGCGAGTACCAGCAGCACGGGGAAGTAGAAGGAGTCGCCGTCGTGGGCGGCCTTGACGGCGATGCCGGCGATGATGAGCGCCGCCGCCACGTCCAGGGCGACCGCGCGGTCCAGCATCGAGGGCCCGTACCAGATGCGGTACAGCAGCAGGGCGCCGGCGACGAGGATCATCACCAGCGAGGCGACCAGCATGGCCTCCTCGACGTCGTCCAGGGTGGTCACGGCGAGGGGTTCCCTTCCGGTACGGGACGGGCGGCGTGGGCGATGTCCTCGGCGGTGCCGAAGGCGCGGGCGACGAGTTCCTCCACGCGCCACACCTGCCGCCGGGCCCGCTCGATCTCGCCGGGGTCGTCGGCGTCGAGGACGTGCAGGAACACGGTGGCCGTCGACCGGCGCACCTCGATCACGGAGCCGCCGGGGACGTTGGAGACGGCGACGGTGGTGGCGGTGAGCATGAGGTCGCTGCGCACCCGCAGCGGAACGGCGACGACCGCGGCGCGGTAGGGGCCCTTGGCGAAGATCTGCCGGGTGACCGCGACGCTGGAGGCGAACATGTCGTACAGCAGATAGGCCGCGAGCCGCAGGATGCCCAGCGGGCGCAGCCGCAGGCCGAGGTCGACGGCGGGCAGCGGGAAGGCGAGGCACAGGGACACGGCGACGATGACGCCGTTGACGAGGTTGGCCCAGGACGGGGTGCCCCACAGCAGGTTCCAGATGACCGTGAGCCAGGCGATGAGCGGCAGGTCGAGAATGCGTCTGCCGCCGCCGATGCGGAACGACCAGCTGTAGGGGGAACGGTCGCGCAGGAGGTTGCTCATCGGCCGAGCACCGCCTCGATGTAGGGGGTGCGGGCGAGGAGTTCGGCGGCGGCCGCGTCGGTGAAGGTGGTGAGGGGGCCGCCGAGCACGGTGTAGAGCAGACCGAGGGCGACGGCGGCGCCGGTCGCCACCAGCATCGGCCAGGGCAGCCGCTTGGTGGTGGTGATGGACTGCCCCAGGAATCCGGCGGAGACCACGGCGCCCGCCGGTACCGGCAGGCCGCGCCCTGCCCCGGCCTCCCTCGCGTCCTCGCCCTCCTCGTCGTCGCCCGGATCGTCCTCGGCGGACTCCAGCACCCTGCCCTCGCCCTCGGTCCCGGGCGGCGCGTCGCGCCAGAAGGCGAGGTTCCAGACCTTCGCCATGACGTAGAGGGTGAGCAGGCTGGTGGCGGCGGACGCGGCGACCAGCGCCCAGGCCCAGCCGCCGCCGTTGTCGACGCCCGCCCGCATCAGGCCGAGCTTGCCGATGAACCCGGAGAGCGGCGGGATGCCCCCCAGGTTCATGGCGGGCACGAAGAACAGCACGGCGAGCAGCGGCGCGGACTTCGCCAGGCCGCCGAGCCGGGTGAGTTCCGTGGTGCCGTCCCGCCGTTCGACGAGCCCGGCGACGAGGAAGAGGGTGGTCTGCACGGTGATGTGGTGGGCCACGTACACGATCGCGCCGCTGATCGAGCCCCGCCCGGCGAGCGCGATGCCGAAGACCATGTAGCCGATGTGGCTGATGAGGGTGAAGGACAGCACCCGCTTCAGGTCGGTCTGGGCGACCGCGCCGAGGATGCCGACGACCATGGAGGCGAGCGCGGCGAGCATCAGCACGTCGCCGAGGCGGTGGCCGGGGAAGAGCAGGGTCTGGGTGCGCAGCATCGAGTACACCCCGACCTTGGTCAGCAGACCGGCGAAGACCGCGGTGACCGGCGCGGGCGCGGTCGGATAGGAGTCGGGCAGCCAGGCCGCGAGGGGGAACACCGCGGCCTTGATGGCGAAGACCGTCAGCAGCATGGCCTCCAGCAGGGTGCGCACCCCGAGCGGAATCTCCTGCAGCCGCACCGCGAGCTGGGCGAAGTTGACGGTCCCCGCGACCGAGTACGTCATGGCGATCGCCACGAGGAAGAGCACCGAGGAGAACAGCGAGATGATCACGTACGTCGATCCGGCGCGGATGCGGGTGGCGGTGCCGCCGATGGTGAGCAGGACGAAGCTGGCGACGAGCATGATCTCGAAGCCGACGTAGAGGTTGACGAGGTCTCCGGCGAGGAAGGTGCAGGAGACGCCGGCCACGAGGATGAGGTAGGCGGGGTGGAAGACGCCGACCGGTGTCTGGTCGTCGCGGTCGGCCATGCCCTGGCCGAGCGAGTACAGGTTGACTAGCAGGGTGACGGCGCTGGACACGGTGAGCATCAGGCCCGCGAGCCGGTCGGCGACGAGGGTGATGCCGACGGGCGGCGCGAAGTCGCCGAGGTGCACGCTGAGCGGACCGTGGCGGTCGGCGGCCACCATGAGGACGACGGAGAGCACGAGGACCGCGGCGAGCACGGCGAGGGTGATGAAGCGCTGGAACCGCTGGAGCCGGGGGCCGATGGCCAGCTTCAGGCCGGTGACGCACAGGGGCAGCAGGACGGGGAGGGGGACGAGCGCGTTCACCTGGTTCCTTCCGTGCCGGCGCCCTCGGGGTCGTCGGGCTGGTCGGGCGGCGGGTGGCCGGAGTCCTCGCCGGGGTGGGAGTCGGGCTCGCGGCCGGACTCCTCGGGGTCGTTGGAGGGCCCGGCAACGCGGGCCGGCGCGGGTCCCGGACGGCCCGCAGCGTCGGTGGAGCCCAGCTCCCGGCCCTGGCGGTAGTCCTCGGGGTCGGCGCCGAGGATGTCGTTCCAGATGTTTCCGGAGACGTCGTTGGCGCGGGCCTGGTAGGCGCGTTCCTCGCGGACCCGGCGGCGCAGCCGTCTGCGGGCGGCGCGGTAGCGGGCGCCCAGTTCGGGGTCGGTGCCGGGTTCGGCGCGGGCCTCGCGGTAGCGGTCGCGCAGTTCACCGCGCCGGTCGAGGAACTCGGCGCGCAGGGCGACCAGCCGGTCCTCGGTGTCGTCGCTGATCTCGTCGGAGCCGGTGACCTGGTGGCTGCGGTAGGCCATGGCGAGCAGGAACGCGGTGGTGGCGAGGGTGATGACGATCGCGGTGAGGGCGATGGCCTGGGGCAGCGGGTCGGTGACCCGGTTGCGGATGACCTGCGGGTAGAGCAGTGGCGGGGCGCCCGCGCTGCCGGTCGAGCTGAGGACCAGCAGGTTGACGCCGTTGCCGAGGATGACCGCGCCGAGCAGGATCCGGGTCAGGGACCGGGTCAGCAGCAGGCTGCCGCCGACGGCACTGAGGACGGCGGCGGCCACCAGGAGGGAAAGGCTCACGGTCATGCGGGGCCCGCCTCACCGCGCGGTGCGGGCCGTCCGGCGGCGGCCCGTTCGATCTGCCGGTCGATGCGGGCGCCGAGGGCCCGCACGATGTCCAGGACCACGCCGAGGACGAGGAGGTAGACGCCGCAGTCGAAGAGGACGGCGGTGGACATGTGGGCCTCGCCCCACACCGGCAGGTGTCCGTGCCAGGTCCAGCCGTGCAGCACGGTGCCCTCGGCGAGGCCGCCCAGCGCGACCCCGGTGGACAGGAACAGGCCGAGGCCGGTGAACAGGCCCGGTTTGGCGGGCACGGCGTCGGCGAGTTCGTGCCGGCCGCCCGCGAGGTAGCGGGCGATGAAGGCGACACCGGCGGTCAGGCCCCCGACGAAGCCGCCGCCCGGCAGGTTCTCCGCGCACATCAGCAGGTAGACGGAGAGGACGAGGATGGGGTGGAAGATGAGGCGCGCGACCGCTTCCAGGACGACGGAGCGGCGCTCCGGGGCGAGGGTGGAACTGGCCGCGAGCCAGGTCCGCTCCGGCGCGCCCTCGTCGCCGCTGGGCAGGCCCGCGAGTTCGTACGGGGACGCCCGCCAGGCGGTGCGCAGGCCGGCGTGCGGGTGGTCGCCGGGCAGCGGCAGTACGGGCTGCTCGGCGGCGTCGGTGCGGCGGTGCAGGTAGATGAGGCTGGTGACGCCGATCGCTGCGGCGGCGAGCACCGCGGACTCCCCCATGGTGTCCCAGGCCCGCAGATCGACGAGGATCGTCGCGACGACGTCCTTCAGGCCGTGGTCGGCGGTCTCCTCGACCATCGCCGCCCCGGCGCTGTCGGCCCGGCGGTGCCCCGCCATGATCCAGACGACGAAGGCGACGGCGGCGCCGCCCGCGAGCGCCACCGGCATCCGCAGGGCGCGCCGGGCCCGGCTGTAGGTCTCCTCGAAGTGCACCGGCATCCGGCGCAGCACGAGCACGAACACGATCATCGAGACGGTCTCCACGCAGAACTGGGTCAGCGCGAGGTCGGGCGCGCCCTGCGCCACGAAGAGCAGCCCGGTGCCGTACCCGGTGAGGCCGGCGAACACCACGGCCTTCATCCGGCGCCGCACGCCCAGGCACAGCAGAGCGGCGGCGCAGGTCAGCAGCGCGACACCGGCCTGGGCCGGGTGGTCCCACAGCCGGGGGGCGGGTACCGAGGTCCAGGGTTCGTCGACGATCAGGATGGCGAGCTGCCCGGCGAGGACCACGCTCATGGTCGTCACCAGGTACACCGACAGCGAGCCGCGCTGCACGAAGCCGGTGCACTGCAGGGCGGTGCGTTCCAGTGCGAGCAGCAGCCGTCCGAAGTTCCGGTCGGCGGAGCGCCAGGCCAGGAGGTGGCCGATCCGCTGGACGGGGCTCGCGGTGAGGAAGAGCAGCACCCCGCCCGCCCAGGACGCGCAGGACAGGCCGAGGGCGAGGCCCGCCCCGTGCCACAGCGCCAGGTGGTAGGGGTGTGCGGGCGCCGGGAACTGCTCGGCGTAGGTGCCGAGGAGCCCTTGGAGCCAGGGCACGCCGGGTCCGAGGACGAGGCAGGCCAGGGCGAGTACGGCGGGCGGCGCGAGGAAGGCCGGTGCCACGGCGTGCGCCTCGGTGTCCGGGACGCCGGACTTGCGGGCGAAGGCGCCCCACAGGTATCGCAGGGTGTACGCGGTGGTCAGGGCCGAGCCGACGACGGTCATGGCGAGCGCCCAGCGGTCTGAGGTGTCGCCGTTCAGGAGGGACTGGAAGGCGGCTTCCTTCGCGGTGAAGCCGAGCAGCGGCGGTACGGCGGCCATGGACAGCCCGGCGACGACGGCGACCGCGCACACGGCGGGCAGCCGCCGCCCCAGCCCGGAGAGTTTCCGCAGGTCACGGGTGCCGGTGGCGTGGTCGACGATCCCGGTGACGAGGAAGAGCGGGGCCTTGAACAGGGCGTGGGCGAGGATCATGGCGGTGGCGGCGACGGCGGTGTCGTGGCTGCCCGCGCCGGCGAGGACGGTGAGGAAGCCGAGCTGGCTGACCGTGCCGTACGCGAGGACTAGTTTCAGGTCGTTGAGGCGCAGCGCCCGCCAGCCGCCCAGCAGCATCGTCGCGGAGCCCAGGACGAGCAGCAGCGGCCGCCAGGGGGTGACCTCCGCGAAGGCGGGGGCGAGCCGGGCGATGAGGTAGACGCCCGCCTTGACCATGGCGGCGGCGTGCAGGTAGGCGCTCACCGGGGTGGGGGCCGCCATGGCGTTGGGCAGCCACAGGCTGAACGGCCAGATCGCGGACTTGGAGAGGGCGCCGACGAGGATCAGCACGACCGCCGTGGACAGCGCCGCCGACGCGGGCGGCGGGTCGGCGAGGATCGCCGAGATCCGGTAGGTGCCGGCCTCGTGACCGAGGATCAGGAAGCCGACGAGCATGGTCAGTCCGCCGAGGGTGGTGACCGTCAGGGCCTGCAGGGCGCTGCGCCGGTTCCGCTTGTGGTCGCTGGTCTGGCCGATCAGCAGGTAGGAGAAGACGGTGGTCAGTTCCCAGAAGATGTAGAGCAGGATCAGGTCGTCGGCGAGGACCAGGCCGAGCATCGCCCCGGCGAAGGCGAGGAGGTTTCCGGCGAACCTGCCGAGCTGCCGGGAGCGGTCGTCGAAGTACGAGGCGCAGTAGACCAGGACGAGGGTGCCCACGCCCGCGGCGAGCAGCACCATGAGTTCGGCCAGGGCGTCCAGCCGCAGCGCCCAGTCCACCTGGTAGGCGGGCAGCCAGGCCCACTCGGTGGTGTCGGCGCCGCCCGCGGCCGTCGTGCTCCACCGGGTGGCCGCCCAGACGGCCGTCGCGGCGGGCGGCAGGGCCAGCAGGAGGAAGGCACGGGTCCCGCACCATCTCACCAGCGGCGCGGCGAACAGCGCGAGCGCGAAGTGGCAGAGGATGAGCACGGACACCCGACAGTGATATATCGGGCATCTCACCTGAGCGCCCAGGCACGCCGCAGGGAGAGCAATCGAGGGGCGGTTCCGGATCTCTCCGGCACCGCCCCTCGATCAACGACTGTCTCCAGTCGGGACGACAGGATTTGAACCTGCGACCCCTTGACCCCCAGTCAAGTGCGCTACCAAGCTGCGCCACGTCCCGTTGCCCGCCTGACCTGGGGTTTCCCCCGGCCGAACGCGCAGGAAAACCATACCGCACTCGGGCCGGTGGTCGCGCATCGCTTTTCCGGGGACCGGAGCCGGCAGGTCAGCGCTTCTCCGCGCGGGACGGCTCGGGCGCCGCCGTCGTCCGCTCCGAGCCGGCCGCGGCGGCGTCGACCCGCACCAGTCCGCGGACCGCCGGTATCAGGAGCAGGGCGGCGCACACGCCGAAGCTCGTCGCGCCGGCGACGAGGAGCACGTGGTCGGCGCCGAGGGCAGCGGCGGCCGGGCCGGCGAGGGCCTGGCCGACGGGCATCATCGCCAGCGAGCCCGCGACGTCGTAGGCGTGGATGCGGTTGAGGACGTCCGGCGGGACCTGGGTCTGCACGCTGGTCGCCCACATCACGCCCCAGAAGGACATCCCGGCGCCGGCGACGGCGGCGCCGGTCGCCATGGCCGGCACGCCGAGCCCGGCGCCGACGCTCGCGGGGAACGCGGCGAAGCCGACGAGGGCGATCGCTCCGGCGCGGAGCATCCGGCGGGGACGCAGCCGCAGGGCGAGGAGCCCGCCGACGACGGTGCCGGCGCCCAGGGCGGAGTTGACCAGGCCGTAGGCGCGCGGTCCGTGTTCCTGCACCACCTCGGTCGCCACCAGCGGCACGGTCGGGCCCCAGACGGCGATCATGTAGACGCACCAGACGGCGATGACGCCCCACAGCCACTGCCGGGAGCGGAACTCCCGCCAGCCCTCGACCAGGTCGGCACGGAACGCCTTGGAGCCGCGGCCGGCCACGGTCCGGCGCCCCGGCGCGAGCGGAGGCAGCCGGAGCAGCAGCAGGCACAGGGCGCTGATCGCGTAGGTGGTGGCGTGGGCGGCGAAGACACCGCCGGGCGAGGCGAAGCCGACCAGGAGTCCGGCGACGGCGGGCCCGGCCAGCTGGGCGGCGGACTCGGCGACGCGTATCGCGCCGTTGGCGCCCTGGATGTCGGAGGCGAGCCGGGGCACGGTGCTGGCGACGCCGGGCTGGAAGACGGCGCCCGCGACGCCGTTGACGAACCCGATGGCGCAGATCTGCCACAGCACGACGTGGCCGGAGAAGAAGAGGACGGCGGCCAGGGCCTGGGTGCCGAGCCGCACCAAGTCGGCGCCGATCATCAGCTTGCGGGTGCTGAAGCGGTCGGCGAGGACTCCGCCGAAGACGACCAGGCCGGCGAAGGCGGCGGCCGTCGCGGCCATGGCGAGGCCGACCGCGCCCGCCCCGTACCCGTGCTGGAGCAGGCCCGCGGCGAGCGCGACCGGCAGCATGGTGTCCCCTAGCCGGGCGATCGCCCGGGCGGTGAAGAACAGCGCGAAGTCCCGCGACCAGACGGCCCGCGCCGTCTTTCCGCGTGCCGTCCGCTCCTGCCCGGTCTGCGACGACGTCCCGGCCATCCCGCGCCATCCCCTCCCCGGCCGGCTCCGCCGGCGTCCGCCCCGTGCGGCCTCTGCCCGTCCCCCACGCGTCGTGCGTCCCCCACGCGTCGTGCTCCTGGCAGCCGGAGCCCCCCTCCGGCCCCGGCTGCCACGCATGTCCCCGGATCATGCCACGGGGCACTGACAACGCCCGAGGGATTTTCAGCCCCCGGATCCCCCGGACCCCCCGGACGCCCCGGACGGCAGTCCCAGCTTCGGATGGGCCTCCAGCAACCAGGGCGGCGCGGCCTGGCGCCAGGAGTCGGCGAGGATGTCGCGCAGCTCGTCCTCGCCCTCCAGCGCCGCGAGGCGGGCCCGTACCCAGGCGAACTGCGCCTCGTGACCGGCGATCCAGAACTTCTCCGGCTCGGCCAGCACCAGTTCGTCGCGCTCCTCCTTGGGGCAGCGCACCGCGATGGATGTCTCGTCCTCGGGCAGCGTGGCGAACATCTTCCCCGCCACCCGGAACGTGGGCATGCTCCAGGCGGTCTTCTCCGTCGTGTCCGGCAGGGACAGGGCGATACGGCGTACGTCTTCTGCGTCCGGCATGTCAGGCACCGTAGCCGCCGCCACTGACAATCACCCGGCGGCGGCGAGGGCTCCGAGCTGCTTGAAGTACAGCGTCGTCGGCCGCAGCTCGCCGCCCGGGTCGGCGGCGTAGCCGGGGATCGTCCCGGCCCGGGTCCAGCCCGCCGAGCGGTAGAGGTGTTCGGCGGGGCTGCCGGTCTCGGTGTCCAGGTGGAGGAGGGTGATGCCGGCCGCCGCGGCCGCCTCCTCGGCGGTGGCCAGGAGCATGCGGCCCACTCCCCTGCCGCGGGCCTCCCGGGACACCATGAGTTTGACCAGCTCCGCGCGGTGGCGGCTGTTGGGCTTGTCCGGCAGCGCGAGGCTCACGGTCCCGGTCACCCGCTCGCCGTCCCCCGCCACCCACACGGCGAGCTGCCCGGCGGCCACGGCGGCGGCCCGCCCGCGCCACCATGCGGCGGCCTCCTCGTGACCCAGCGGTGCGAGGAAGCCGACGGAGGCGCCGCCCGCGACCGTGTCGGCCAGCAGACCCGCCAACCCGTCCAGCCGCGCCGTCAGTCCGTGCTCGTCGACCCGGCTCACCCTCACGGCAGCACCACCGCCAGCGCGTAGCGCACGTCCCCGGGTCCGGCGCAGCGGAACCGCGTCGGCCCCCACACCCGCATCCGCAGGCAGTCCCCGCTGGCGAGGTGGTGCGCGACGTCCCGCGCCGTGATCTCCAGGGCACCGTCCAGGACCCAGACGTGCTGTTCGAGGCCGGGCACGGGCGGCCGGTCGTAGGCGATGTCGGCGCCTGCGGCGAGGCGGCCCTCGACGAGTTCGCCGCGCAGCCCGGCGTGCGGCGGGGACACTGAGCGGCGCACGAACCCGGCCGGCCGGTCCTCCCACACCGGCTGTTCGGCGGCCCGCACCAGCAGCGCGGGTTCCGCCTCGACCTCGCTGAGGAGCCTGGACATGGTCCGTCCGTAGACCGCGCAGAGGCGGTTGAGGTGGGAGGCGGTGGGGCTGGTCTCGGCCCGTTCGGTCCTCGACAGTGTGGACCGGCTCAGCCCGGTGCGCTCCGCCAGCTCCTCCAGGGACCAGCCGCGTTCGGTGCGCAGTTCGGCCAGCCTCGCGGCGAGGCGGGCGTCCACGGAATCGCCGTCGTCTCTCATGTCCGGGAAGTTATCCCGGATGTGAGACGTCCGTGTTACGGAAGCCTCACGCCCGCGCCGCCTCGCCGAGTGCGTCCAGCACGGGGCGGATCAGCGGGTGCTCCTCGGCGCCCCGGCGTACGGCGGCGAAGACGCGGCGGGTGGGCGCCACGCCGTCGACGGGGCGGACGACGACACCGGTGAGGTCGGTGCCGTGCAGTGCCGAGCGCGGGACGAGCGCCACGCCGATGTCGGCGGCGGCCAGGGACACCACCGCGCGGAAGTCGTCCGAGGAGTGCTCCATACGGGGCTGGAAGCCGGCGTTCTCGCAGGCCAGGACCACGACGTCGTGGCACGGGTTGCCCGGGTAGGGGCCGATCCAGGAGTCCTTGGCCAGCTCGGCGAGCGGGACCTCGGCGGCGTCGGCGAGCCGGTGGGCGACCGGGACGACCGCGTCGAAGGGCTCGGCGTAGAGCGGGACGTGGGTCAGGCGGGGGTCGTCGGCGGGCGGCGCCCCGCGGTACTCGACGGCGACCGCCACGTCGACCTGCCGGTCCAGGACCATCGGCAGGCTGGCGTCGCCCTCCGCGTCCTGGACGCGGATGCGGATGCCGGGCGCCGACTCGGCGAGGCGGGCCAGCGCGGGCGCGACGACCAGGGCGATGCCGGTGGCGAAGGAGGCGACCGTGACCGTGCCGGCCTCACCCGAGCTGTAGGCGGCGAGTTCCGCCTCGGCCCGCTCCAGCTGGGCGAGGACGGCGTTGGTGTGGCTGAGCAGGATCTCGCCGGCCGGGGTCAGCCGTACGCCCTTGGCGCCGCGCTCGACCAGGCGGTGCCCGGTCTCCTGTTCCAGGGCGGCGAGCTGCTGGGAGACCGCCGAGGGGGTGAGGTAGAGCGCGGCGGCGGCCGCCGTCACGGTGCGGTGGTCCGCCACCGCCCGGAGGATGTGCAGCCGCCGCGCTTCGATCACGGGATCGATTCTCTCACCGGTCCGCGCGGGTCACGCACGCGTCAGGCGTCCAGCTCCGCCCGCGCCGCCACGAAGGCGTCCACCGCGCGGTTCACGTCCTCGGTGGAGTGGGCGGCGGACAGCTGTACGCGGATACGCGCCTGGCCCTGCGGCACGACCGGGTAGGAGAAGCCGATCACGTACACGCCGCGCTCCAGGAGCAGCTCCGCCATGCGGCCGGCCTGCGACGCGTCGCCGATCATGACGGGCGCGATGGCGTGGTCGCCGGGGAGGATGTCGAAGCCCTCCTCGGTCATCCGGCGGCGGAACAGAGCGGTGTTCTCGGCAAGCCGCACGCGCAGGTCGTCGGCCGACTCCAGCAGGTCGAGCACCTTGAGGGAGGCGGCGGCGATCACCGGGGCGAGGGTGTTGGAGAACAGGTACGGGCGGGACCGCTGGCGCAGGAGGGCGACGATCTCCGCGCGGGCGGCGACGTAGCCGCCGGAGGCGCCGCCGAGGGCCTTGCCGAGGGTGCCGGTGATGATGTCGACGCGGTCCATGACGCCGTGCAGTTCGGGGGTGCCGCGTCCGCCGGGGCCGACGAAGCCGACGGCGTGCGAGTCGTCGACCATGACCATGGCGTCGTAGCGGTCGGCGAGGTCGCAGATCTCGGCGAGGGGGGCGACGTAGCCGTCCATGGAGAAGACGCCGTCGGTGACGATCAGCTTGCGGCGGGCGTCGCCGGCGGCCTTGAGCTGGGTCTCCAGGTCGGCCAGGTCGCGGTTGGCGTAGCGGAAGCGCTTGGCCTTGGAGAGGCGGATGCCGTCGATGATCGAGGCGTGGTTGAGAGCGTCGGAGATCACCGCGTCCTCGGAGCCGAGGAGGGTCTCGAAGACGCCGCCGTTGGCGTCGAAGCAGGAGGAGTAGAGGATCGTGTCCTCCTGGCCGAGGAACGCGGAGAGCCGGGCCTCCAGTTCCTTGTGGACCTCCTGGGTGCCGCAGATGAAGCGTACGGAGGCCATGCCGTAGCCCCAGCGGTCCAGCGCCTCGTGGGCGGCTGCGACGACCTCGGGGTGGTCGGCGAGGCCGAGGTAGTTGTTGGCGCAGAAGTTGAGGACCTCGCCGGGGCGGCCGCCCGCGGTGACGTTCACGGTCGCGGACTGTGGGGTGCCGATCACGCGCTCGGGCTTGTGCAGGCCGGCGGCGCGGATCTCGTCGAGGGTGGCGCGCAGGTCGTCGCGCACGGAGTCGTACATCTCGGAAGCTCCTAAGCTCCTGGGAAGGCGGATGACTTACGCGGTCCAGTCGAGGATGACCTTGCCGCCCTTGCCGCTGGCGGCGTCGGCGAAGGCCGCCTCGAAGTCGCGGTGGGAGTACCGTCCGGTGATCACGGGGGCGAGGTCGAGGCCGCCTTCGAGCAGCACCGACATGGCGTACCAGGTCTCGAACATCTCACGGCCGTAGATGCCCTTGAGGGTGATCATCGAGGTGACGATCCGGGCCCAGTCGACGGGGAACTCCTCGGCGGGCAGGCCGAGCATCGCGATCCGGCCGCCGTGCGTCATGTTGGCGATCATGTCGCGCATCGCCTCGGGGCGGCCGGACATCTCCAGGCCGATGTCGAAGCCCTCGCGCAGGCCCAGTTCGCGCTGCCCGTCGGCGATGGTCATCCTGGAGACGTCGAGGGCGAGGCTCACGCCGACCTTGAGGGCGAGGTCCAGGCGTTCCTGGCTCACGTCGGTGATCATGACGTTGCGGGCGCCGGCGTGCCGGGCGACGGCGGCGGCCATCAGGCCGATCGGTCCGGCGCCGGTGATGAGGACGTCCTCGCCGACCAGCGGGAAGGACAGGGCGGTGTGCACGGCGTTGCCGAACGGGTCGAAGATCGCGGCGACGTCGAGGTCGACGGGGACGCGGTGCACCCACACGTTGGACGCGGGCAGGGCGACGTACTCGGCGAACGCGCCGTCCCGGCCGACGCCGAGGCCGACGGTGGCGCGGCACAGGTGGCGCCGTCCGGCCTGGCAGTTGCGGCACTTGCCGCAGACGAGGTGGCCCTCGCCGCTGACGCGGTCGCCGGTCTTGATGTCGGTGACGTCGCGGCCGGTCTCGACGACCTCGCCGACGAACTCGTGGCCGACGACGAGCGGGGTGCGGATGGCCTGCTGCGCCCAGCCGTCCCAGGCCCGGATGTGCAGGTCGGTGCCGCAGATGCCGGTGCGCAGCACCTTGATGAGTACGTCACCGGGTCCGACGGCGGGCTCGGGCACGTCCGCGAGCCACAGCCCGGGCTCCGCCTTCTCCTTGACCAGCGCCTTCAACGCTACGGCTCCTGACGGGGGTGAGGTCCCGGCGCCGGGCATGCCGAAGCTGCCCGCGTCCGGGATGGGGAGGGGAATCGCACAGCAATCTGCCGTACGAGACCGCCCCCGGTCCATCGAGCCTTTCTTAAGCCCCGCCGCAGCTTTCCTTCACGCCGTCCGCTCTCGCCGCCCGCCCTGGGCGCCCGCTCGCCTCGCGGTTCACAGCGGCAGCCCGTCCTCCGCGCTGCGTTCGATGCGCCGCACCAGGTCGGCCGCGGTCGACTTGATGGTGGCCAGGCCCGCCGTCCCCCAGGTGCGGGGCCGCACGTCGGAGGCGGACACGGTGCCCAGCACCGTCCCCGTGCTGTCGATGAGAGGGGCGCCGAGGTAGGAGCGGATGCCGAACGTGTCGACCACCGGGTTGCCCGCGAAGCGCGGGTAGTCGCGCACGTCCTCCAGGACCAGCGCCTTGCGCCGGACCACCACGTGGGGGCAGAAGCCGTGGTCGCGGGGCTGGACGCGGCCGAACTCGGCGCTGGTGCCGTCGTCGCGCGTCACCGGCGGTATCTCGGGCACCCGCAGGCCCGCGAAGAACTGCCCGCCCTCGACCAGGAAGTTGACCATCGCGTACGGCGCCTCGGCGAGGTGCGCGAGGTGGGCCGCGAACGTGTCGAGGGCCGGGTCCGGCCGTTCCACCAGGCCGAGCCGGCGCAGCCGTCGCACCCGGGCGGGGGCCTCCCGGTCCTCGGGCGTGAGCAGCAGGCGTCCGACCGGGCGCGGCGGGTCATAGCTCATGGGCGGGCTCCGGCCCCGTACCCCGTCGTGGAGGCCGGGGTGTGGTCGATGAGGTGGCGTACGAGGGTGAGCAGGGTCTGTACGCCGGAACTGGAGATCCGGGCGTCGCAGCGCACGATGGGGATCTCGGGGTGGAGGTCCATGGCGGCACGCACTTCCTCGGGGTCGTAGCGGTAGGCGCCGTCGAACTCGTTGATCGCGACGATGAAGCCGAGCCCGCGCTCCTCGAAGAAGTCGACGGCGGCGAAGGACTCGTCGAGCCGCCGGGTGTCGGCGATGATCACGGCACCGAGCGCGCCCTCGCACAGTTCGTCCCACATGAACCAGAAGCGTTCCTGGCCGGGCGTCCCGAAGAGGTACAGGACGTGTTCCGGGTCGAGGGTGATGCGGCCGAAGTCCATGGCCACGGTCGTTTCGAGTTTGTTCTCGATTCCGTCGAGGTTGTCGGTGGCGGCGCTGACCGTGGTGAGCAGTTCCTCCGTGCTCAGCGGCGCGATCTCACTGACCGCGCCGACGAAGGTCGTCTTGCCCACGCCGAACCCGCCCGCCACGAGGATCTTCAGCGCGGTGGGGAAGGGATCGGTGGTGTCGTGGCCGGATCCTGGTCCGGATCCGTGGCCGTAGTCAGAGCTGTCGTCGTAGTCCATCGAGCACTGCCTCCAGAAGGGCCCGGTCCGTTGGGTCGTGGTGGAACGCGGCGGGGGGTTTGGTGGTCAGCGCGCCGCAGTCCACGAGGTCCGACAGCAGCACCTTGGTGACTGCCACCGGAAGCCTCAGGTGAGCGGCGAGCTCGGCGACCGGGAGGGGCGCCCGGCACAGGTCGAGTGCCTGCGCGTGCTCGGGACCGAGGTAGCCGAGGGGGGTCGCCCCCGTGGCCATCACCTGGGACATCAGGTCGAGCGCGACGGTGGGCCGGGTACGGCCGTTGCTCACGGTGAAGGGGCGCACCAGCCGTCCGGCCGCGTCGTCGAGCCAGGGCCCGTCGCCGGCCGCGGCCACCCTCAAGGCCTCATCGCCGGTGGTTCGACGGCGTACTGCCGGGGGGCGGTGACGAGGTAGGGGCGGACGCTCTTGACCAGCATCGCCATCTCGTAGCCGAGGACGGCCGCGTCGGCCTCGCGGTCGGCGAGTACGGCGAGGCAGGTGCCGGAACCGGCGGTGGTGACGAACAGCAGGGTCGAGTCGAGTTCGACGACGACCTGCCGCACGTCGCCGCCGTCGCCGAAGCGGACGCCGGCACTGCGGCCGAGGGAGTACAGGCCGGAGGCCAGGGCCGCCATGTGGTCGGCGCTGTCCGCGTCGAGGCCGTGGACGGACTTGACCAGTCCGTCGGCGGACAGGAGTACCGCGCTGGTCGTGTGCGGTACGCGCTGGACGAGGCCGCTCATCAGCCAGTCGAGGTCGGACACTTGGCCGGTCGGCGCATCGCTCGCCATGGTGGATCGACTCCTTGGGGTACGAAGGTCTGCGGGAGCGCTGGTCGTGGGAGTGGGGGTGAGGTTGCCGGTGGGGGTGGAGGGGATCGCCGTCATCCGGCGGGGTCCCTGCGGGTGGGTTCCATCGGTGCCGGATCCATCGGTGCCGGGTCCATGGAGGGCGGCTCCGTGCGGGGTGGTTCGGCGGAGAGCGGCGTGAGGGGGGTCGGCTCGGCGGGGATCGGCTCCATGCGCTGCTGGGCCTCCGCCAGGCCGATGCCCCGCTGGAAGGCCGCCATCAGGCCGGGGTCGTGACCGGCGTGCTGCTCGGGTTCCTGGCGCGGTGCGGGGCCGCCGCGCAGTTGCGGGGCGATGTGCTCCTGGGCGCGGCGCCGGGGCAGTTGGGGCTTGCCCATGGTGCCGCGCACCGCGCTGTGGCGCGGGACGGGCGGGGTGGCCGCGTGCTCGGCGATGATTCCCCGGTCGGCCGGCCGGACCCCGGGCACGGCGGCGGCCGGCGTGGGCCGGTCCGCGCGGGCGCCGCGCACGGGCAGCGGCGCCGGCTCGCCCCTGTCCGCCCGATGGGCACCGGGCGGTGCGACGGGGGCGGACGCGGGACCGGGTGCGGCTGAACCGGGCGCGGAGAGACCGGGCGCGGTGGGAGCCGGTCCGGTCGGGTCGGGCACGACGGACCAAGGAACAACGGAACCGGGGCCGTCGGCCGGAGTCGGTCGCACCGCGGGGGTCACGGACCGCGGCTGCTGCGGGGGCGGCGGCACCGGCTCCGTCCCGGCGCCCTGCTCCGGCCGGGTCGCGCCCCCGGGCAGCACGCCCGGCTCCGCGCCCAGCAGGGCCTGCGGCACGACCAGTACGGCCTGGACACCGCCGTAGATGTTGGTCTGCAGACGGACCGTGATGCCGTGCCGCTTGGCGAGCTGGGAGACGACGAACAGCCCGATGCGGCCGTCCGCGAGGAGGCGGGCGACGTTGACCTGGTCGGGGTCGGCGAGCAGGGCGTTCATCCGGCTCTGCTCCGCGACGGGCATGCCGAGCCCGCGGTCCTCGACCTCCACGGCGAGCCCGGAGGTGACGAGGTTGGCCCGCATCAGCACCTGGGTCTGCGGGGCGGAGAACAGCGTGGCGTTCTCGACTAGTTCGGCCAGCAGGTGGATGACGTCGGCGACGGCGTGGCCGCGCAGGGTGCCGTCGATCGGGGGGACCAGCCGGACGCGTGAGTACTGCTCGACCTCGGCGATGGCCGAGCGCAGGACCTCGGTCATGTCGACCGGGTTGCTCCATTGCCGCCGGGAGACCGCGCCGCCGAGCACGGCGAGGTTCTCGGCGTGGCGGCGGATGCGGGTGGCGAGGTGGTCGACGTGGAAGAGGCCCTTGAGGAGGTCGGGGTCCTCGATCTCGTTCTCCAGCTCGTCCAGGATGGAGATCTCCCGGTGCACCAGGGACTGCAGGCGCCGGGCCAGGTTGACGAAGACCTCGAGCTTCTGTTCGCTGCCCGCCTGGCTGGAGAGCTGGGCGGCGCGGACGACGGCGGTGACGGCGCCGTCGTGGGCGCGGGAGAGGTCGGCGGCGAGCAGGTCGAAGTCGTCGGCGTCGTCCGGCGGTCCACCGCGCGGTTTGCGTTGGGGCGGGGTCTCCCCGCGCCGCAACGCCTCGACCACGGCGCGCAGATCGCCCTCGCCGCGCGCGGTGCTGCGCCGCAGGGCGCCGACGCGGTCGTGCACGGACCGGGCGGCACGAGTGGCGGCCACGGCGGCGATGACGACGGCCGCGACGGTGACCGAGACCGCCCCGGCGAGCACGCCCCAGAGGACGAGGCCGGGCCGGACGCCGGTGGACCGGACGGTGAACAGGACCACCGCGCAGGCGCTGAGGGCGACCGCGACGGGCGGCAGTACGGCGAGACGCAGGAGCTGGGGCCGTATGTGGGTCTCGGGCAGTGCGGGGGCGGTACGGGAGGCCGGCCGGCCGTGCCGCCCGCCCTCGCGGCGGTCTGCTCGCGCGGCCGGGGCGCGGAGGTGAGACATCGGGGTCCTCGTACTGGTCCGTTGGTCCGTCGGGCCGGGGATGCGCGCGTCGGACGGACGCCACGCGGACAGGCGACCTACGCCGCCCGACGGACACTGACAGTAGTCGCCCGAGCGGCATGCGCGATGGGCAGTTGCCAAAGTCCCTCGGACAACGTCCCGCTCTGGTATGAGGCCTCGTACGACAGACCGATAACCCAGCCAGGCACCCGTTCCGGAAGGGCTGAAGAACGGTCCTGTTCGATCAAATCAAGTCACACCCGGTGACGGATCAACGCGCCGCGCGCCCGAACCTATTGACGCACCGATGAAACAAGTAAATAGCTTTTGTATCTTCGACTCACAGGGGGCCCGATGACCGACACCACCCCGGACGCCGCACTCCGCTCCGGGACGTTCACGACGCGCTCCCCGGCGACCGGCGAACCGCTCACCGAACATCCGGTGGACGGTCCCGAGCAGGTCGCCCGGGCGGTGGCCAGGGCCCGGAAGGTCCAGGCGGACTGGGCCGCGCTGCCCGCCGCCCGGCGCCGTGACCACCTGCTGCGCTGGAAGCGGGCCCTCGCCTCCGGCCTGCACACCGTCGCCCGGACCATCTCCGAGGAGACCGGCAAGCCGGTCGGTGACGCGGAGCTCGAGGTCGTCCTCACGCTGGAGCACCTGGGCTGGGCCGCCCGCCACGCCGACCGGGTGCTGGGCCGGCGGCGGGTGCGGACCGGGCTGTTCACCGTCCACCAGCGGGCCTCGCTGGTGCATCGGCCGCTGGGCGTCGTCGGCGTCATCGGCCCGTGGAACTACCCCTGCTACACGCCGATGGGCTCCGTCGGATACGCCCTTGCGGCGGGGAACGCCGTGGTCCTCAAGCCGTCCGAGCTGACCCCGGCCACCGGCGTCCTGCTGGCCGAGCTGTTCGACAAGGCCGTGCCCGCGTACGCGGGGCTGCTCACCACCGTCACCGGCGCCGCGGCCACCGGTGAGGCTCTGGCCCGTTCCGGGGTCGACAAGCTGGCGTTCACGGGATCGCCGGGGACGGCGCGCAAGGTGATGGCGGTGTGCGCCGAGACGCTGACGCCGTTCCTCGCGGAGTGCGGCGGGAAGGACGCCGTGATCGTCACGGCGGACGCGGACCTGGACGACGCCGCCGCCGCGATCGTTTGGGGTGCGCTGAGCAATGCCGGACAGACCTGCGCCGGGGTGGAACGCGTCTACGCCGTGCGCGAGGTCCACGCGGATCTGTGCGCGCGGGTGGTGGAGCGCGCCAGCGCGCTGCGGCCGGGCGCCGACGACGACGCGGCCTACGGTCCGATGACCCTGCCGGGCCAGATCAGCACCGTCGAGCGCCATGTGACCGCGGCGGTGATGTCCGGTGCCCGTTCCCTGCTGGGCGGACCCGAGTCGGTCCGGGAGCCGTACGTCGCGCCCGTCGTCCTGACCGACGTACCGGAGGACGCGGCAGCGATGACGGAGGAGACCTTCGGGCCGGTCGTCGCGATCAACGCGGTGAACGACGTGGACGAGGCGGTGGCACGGGCCAACGACTCCCGGTACGCCCTGGGGGCCGCGGTCTTCTGCGGCGACCGGCGGACCGGAGCGGCCATCGCGGCGCGGCTGCGCGCGGGGGCTGTGTCGGTGAACTCGGTGCTGGGCTTCGCAGCCGTGCCGGCGCTTCCGTTCGGCGGTTCGCAGGACTCCGGCTTCGGGCGCATCCACGGCGCGGAGGGGCTGCGGGCCTTCACCTCCGTGCAGTCGACGACCGTACAGCGGTTCACCCCGCCGATCGCGCTGACCTCGTTCGAGGTGCCGGCCGCAGCCCGGGAGCGCGCGGTACGGCTGGCCCGGTCCCTGCACCTGCGGCGCTGAGCCGGTCAGGCGTGCAGCAAGGGCGCCAGGTAGCGGCGGGCGAAGGCCCGGGCCTGCTCCTCGTCCTCCATCTCGATGCAGCCGGCCGGGTTGAGCAGGAAGGAGACGGCCACCCGCACCATGAGTTCGGCGACCGGCCGCGGGTCGTCGTCCGGGCGGCCCTCGACCTGCTGCGCACGGCGCAGATGCCCCGTCAGGTACTCGACGGTGGCGGCGAGCGTGGAGCCGCCGTTCACCGTCATGTACGGGAGCACCACCTCGGGTTCGAGGCGCAGCAGGCCGCCGAAGAGCGGATGGGCGCGGGTGTGGCGCAGGGCGACCACGAATCCCTCGACGACCCGCTCCTCCATGGTCGGCAGCGATGCCACCACCGCGTCCAGCCGCTGGAAGAACCGGCTGTTCTCGCGCAGCAGGGTCTGCTCGACCAGCCTGTCCTTGTTCTGGAAGCGCCGGTAGACGGTGACCCGGGAGACACCGGCCCGTTTGGCGACGTCGTCCATCGAGGAGCGGCGCAGGCCGAAGACGGTGAACTGCTCGAGCGCGGCGTCGAGGATGCGCCGCGCCACCGGATCCTCAGTCTCGGTCTGCCGAACCGTGCTCACGAACCGATACCCCCGTCCCGAGACACCGGGAAAACCGAAAACCAGGAAACAACTACCGCTACTTTGTCACACGATTTTGGAGGGACCCCCATGGGCAGTCGTCTCACCGAGGAGCAGACCGCGTTCGTAGCGGCCGTCAGGGATTTCGCCAAGCGCGAGTGCGGCACCCGGGAGCAGCGGGACGCGCTGACCGGAGACGGCCGCGAGGCCCACCACTCCGGACTGTACGGCAGCCTCGCCGACCTGGGCTGGCTCGGGGTGTGCCTGCCCGAGGAGTACGGGGGCTCCGGCGGCGGCCTGGCCGACGCCTGTCTGTTCCTGGAGGAGACGTCGTACGGGATGGTCCCGGCCGGCGGTTTCATCACCACCGTCATCGCCGCGAAGGCGTACGAGCGGTTCGGCACCGAGCAGCAGCGTCAGGAGGTGCTGACGGGCGCCGTGCGCGGTGACGTCCTGTCCATCGCCATGTCGGAACCCGGGGCCGGCTCCGACGTCGGCGCGCTGCGCTGCCGGGCGCGGCGGGAGGCGGACGGCAACTGGGTGATCGAGGGACAGAAGACCTGGATCTCCAACGCGCACTGTGCCAAGAGCATCCTGCTGGTGGCCCGCACCGGCGAGGACAAGCACGGCGGGCTGACCATGTACCACCTGCCCGCCGACACCCCCGGCGTGGAGATCCGGGGCATCGAGACGATGGGCGGCCGGGAGGTCAACGACGTGTTCCTCACCGGCGTCCGGCTGCCCGCCGACGCGGTGGTGGGCCAGGTGGACGACGGCTGGCGGCAGCTGATGGCCGGACTGAACTACGAGCGGCTCTTCCTCGCCTCGAACATGCTGGGCCTGGCGCGCCGCGCCTTCGACGACGCGCTCGCCTACGTCCGCCAGCGCGAGCAGTTCGGGCGGCCGGTCGGCACCTTCCAGGCGCTGCGGCACCGGGTGGCCGATCTCGCCACCGAGATCGAGTGCGCCCGGCTGCTGGTGCGCGAGGTGGCGCTGGACTGTGACGCGCGGCCGGACGCGTTGTTCCCCCGGGAGGCGTCCATGGCGAAGCTGAAGGCGACCGAGGTCGCCAAGCGGGCCGCGCTGGAGGGCATGCAGATGATGGGCGGCTACGGCTACACCACCGAGTTCGACATGGAGCGTCACCTGCGGGCCGCGGTCGTCTCCACGGTCTACGGCGGGACCAGCGAGATCCAGCGGGACGTGATCGGCAAGACCTACGGGCTCTGAACCGCCTCCACGCACAGCGCCCCGCCCGCCCCTGTCGGGGTGGGCGGGGCGCTGTGCGTGGAGGCGGCCCGGTTCAGTCCTGGTAGAGCCCGGCCAGCCGGTCGGCGTACTTGTCCCGGATGACCCGGCGCCGCATCTTCAGCGAGGGTGTCAGCTCGCCACTCGCCGGGCCCCACTCCTCGGCCAGCAGCTCGTACCGCTTGACCTGCTCGGTGCGGTTCAGGCGGGAGTTGGCGGCGGCCACCGCACGCTCCACCTCGGCCCTGACGGCGGGATGCCGGACCAGCCCGGCGGGTCCGCCGTCCGCCACGACACCGTTGGCCGCGGCCCAGGCGGGGGCGGCCTCCGCGTCGAGCACCAGCAGGGCGACGAGGTAGGAGTGCCAGTCGCCGTGCACCAGCGCCTGGCCGATCAGCGGGTGCTCCTTGAGCGCGTTCTCCACCAGGGCGGGCGAGACGTTCTTGCCCGTCGAGGTGATGATCATCTCCTTCTTGCGGTCGGTGAGCCAGAGGTAGCCGTCCTCGTCCATCCGGCCGATGTCGCCGGTGGCCAGCCAGCCGTCGGCGTCCAGGACGGACCGCACGGAGCCGTCCGGCTGGAGGTAACCGGAGAAGACGGACTCGCCCCGCACCTCGATCTCGCCGTCCGCGGCGAGCCGGACCTCCACGGACTCGACCGGGCGTCCCACGGAGCCGATCCGGAAGCCGGTCCGCGGACTGTTGGTGGTGGCCACGCCGGTGGTCTCGGTCAGCCCCCACGCATCCATGATCACGATGCCGAACCCGGCCCAGAACTCCACCACGTCGACCGGCATGGGCGCCGACGCACTGGCCGACCAGGTCACCCGGTCGAGGCCGCCCGCGGCCAGCAGCGGCAGCAGGACGTCCCGGCGGGCGACGGCGTAACGCTCCTCCAGTTCCGGCGGCGGGGTCTCACCGCGCTCCCGGTGTCCCACGTGCTCGCGGGCCACCGCGGAGGCCGCGTCGATCGCCTCCCGCTGCTCGGCCGGCATCAGGGAGAGGACGGCGCGCACGCCGGCGCAGAGCTTCTCCCAGATCCGCGGCACGCCGAAGAACTGCGCGGGGCGCACCTTGCGGACGACCGTGGCCACGACCGTCGGGTCGGCGCACAGGTAGACGTGCGAGGCCCGGTGGCAGGGCAGGTAGATGCCCAGCATCCGTTCGGCGATGTGGGCGAACGGCAGGTAGCAGATGTGCTCGACGTGCGGCGGCAGCTCCACCACGGCGTCCAGCGCCAGGGCGTTGGCGATCACCTGCCGGTGGGTGAGGACGACGCCCTTGGGCTCCCCGGTGGTGCCGGAGGTGTAGACGACGGTCAGCGGATCGTCCGGGCGCGCGGCGTCCAGCTCCTTGGCGACCTGCTCCGGCACCGGTTCCCGGAGCAGGTCGGCGTACGGGAGGTGACCGCCCTCGGCGCCCGCGTCGGCCACCACCAGCCGCGCCAGCGGGCTACCGGCGTCGGCCAGCAGCGGCTCCCACACCGGCACCTGCGCCGCGCCCTCGACCACGGCGACCCGGGCCCGGCAGTTGCGGGCGATGTGGGTGATCTGCTCGGGGGCGGCGGTGCCGTAGACGCTGACCGGGACGGCGCCGAGGCGGACGAGCGCCAGGTCGGACAGCCAGTGTTCGGACCGGTTGGCCATCATGATCAGCACATGGTCGCCGCGGCCCACGCCGAGCCCCGCGTAGCCGGCGGCCAGGCGCTCGGTGTGCTGGTGGATCTCCGCCCAGGTGAGGGTCGTCCAGTCGCCGTCCCCGTTCCCGCCCGGGTCCGTCGACTGCCAGGACAGGCCGGGCAGTTCGGGATACTCGCGGGCGTTGCGGGCCAGCAGCCGCGGCAGGGTGCGTTCGGCCGGGGCGTCGGGTGGTGCGGTGGTGCGGGGCGCTGGTGTCATCGGGGCCTCCTTGCGGTTCGATCTTGAACGTCCGGGGAGACCGGGGCGGTGGGGCGCCCCGGCAGGCGTGCCGGGAGGGCGGATCAGGAGTCCGTGAAGGTCTCACCCCGTTCCGCCTTGCGCAGCAGCAGCTCGGGCGGGGCGAACCGCGCGCCGTAGCGGTCGGCGAGCTCCCGGGCCCGGGCTACGAAGCCGGGCAGGCCGCCCTCGTAGCCGTTGATGTACTGGAGGACGCCGCCGGTCCAGCCGGGGAAGCCGATGCCGAGGATGGAGCCGATGTTGGCGTCGGCCACCGAGACCAGTACGTCCTCCTCCAGACAGCGCACCGAGTCCAGCGCCTCCACGAAGAGCATCCGTTCCGCCGGCTCGGTCAGTTCGGCGGGCTGCTTCGCGGGGTCGGTGAAGTGCTCGCGCAGGCCCGGCCACAGGCCGGCCCGCTTGCCGTCCACGTAGTCGTAGAAGCCGGCGCCGCCGCTGCGTCCGGGGCGGCCGAACTCGTCGATCATGCGGTCCACGACGGCGTCCGCGGGGTGCGGCTCCCAGGACTGCCCCGCTTCCTCGGCCGCGCGGCGGGTCTCCTCGCGGATCTTCCGGGGCAGGGTGAGGGTGAGTTCGTCCATCAGGGACAGGACCTTGGCCGGGTAGCCTGCCTGGGCCGCGGCCTGCTCGACGGAGGCGGGCTCGATACCCTCGCCGACCATCGCGACACCCTCGTCGATGAAACGGCCGATGACCCGGGAGGTGAAGAAGCCCCGCGAGTCGTTGACCACGATCGGCGTCTTGCTGATCTGCCGGACCAGGTCGAAGGCCCTCGCCAGCGCCTCGTCCCCGGTCCGCTCACCCCTGATGATCTCCACCAGCGGCATCTTGTCGACCGGCGAGAAGAAGTGCAGCCCGATGAAGTCGGCCTGCCGCTCGACACCCTCGGCCAGCGCTGTGATGGGCAGGGTCGAGGTGTTCGAGCACAGCAGCGCGTCCGGCACGACGACGTCCTCGATCTCCTGGAACACCTTGTGCTTGAGAGAGGTGTCCTCGAAGACCGCCTCGATCACCGCGTCACAGCCCGCCAGGTCGGCCGCCTCGGCGGTCGGGATGATGCGGGCGAGCAGCGCGTCGGCCTTCTCCTGACTCGTACGGCCCTTGGCCACCGCCTTGGCACACAGCTTCTCCGAGTAGCCCTTGCCCTTGAGCGCCGCCTCCAGGGCCACGTCCTTCAGCACGACCTCGATACCCGCGCGGGCACACGAATAGGCGATACCCGCGCCCATCATCCCGGCACCGAGAACGGCCACCTTGGTCACCTTGCGCGCCTCGACCTCCTTGGGTCGGCCGGCGCCGGAGTTGACGGCCTGGAGGTCGAAGAAGAACGCCTGGATCATGTTCTTGGTGATCTGCCCGGTGACGAGTTCCGTCAGGTACCGGGCCTCCACGACGAAGGCCGTGTCCACGTCGACCTGCGAACTCTCCACGGCCGCCGCGAGTATGTTGCGCGGTGCCGGAGCGGGCGCGCCGCCCGTCTTCTGCTTCAGCAGCGCGGGGAGGGCGGGGAGCTGGGCGGCGAGCTTCGGGTTCGCGGGCGTGCCGCCGGGGATGCGGTAGCCGGGCTCGTCCCACGGCTGGGCGGACTCCGGGTGGGCGTCCACGAACGCCCGCGCCCTGGAGATGAGTTCGTCCCGGTCAGCGGCGATCTCGTCGACGAGTCCCGCTTCCAGGGCGCGGGCCGGTCCGTACTGCGTGCCTTCCAGGAGCACCTTTCGCAGGGCCTCCGTGACGCCGAACATCCGGACCGTGCGGGTCACTCCCCCGCCGCCGGGCAACAGGCCCAGGGTGACCTCGGGGAGCCCGACGCGGGCGGCGGGGGTGTCCAGCACCACACGGTGGTGGCAGGCGAGGGCGATCTCGTAACCCCCGCCCAGGGCCGCGCCGTTGATCGCGGCGACGACCGGCTTGCCCAGGGTCTCCAGGACGCGCAGCGAGCGCTTGACCCGCATGCCCGCGTCGAAGGACCGCTGCGCGGTCTCGGGGGTGACGGACATCAGGTCGTGCAGGTCGCCGCCGGCGAAGAAGCTCTTCTTGGCGGAGGCGACGATGACGCCCCGGATGTCGTCACGGTGCTCGGTGAGCCGTGCCGCGACGGCGTCCAGCGAGTCGATGAACGCGGCGTTCATGGTGTTGGCGGACTGGTCGGGGTCGTCGAGGACGAGGGTGACGATCCCGGTGTCGTCCTGTTCCCAGCGGATGGTGGTGGACTCGGTGCTCATGCGGGTTTGCTCCAGGTGATCCGTCTTGGTCCGTCGGGAAGGGGGTCAGACGCGCTCGACGACGGTGGCGATGCCCATGCCGCCGCCCACGCACAGGGTGGCGAGGCCGTACCGCTTGTCCTGGCGCTCCAGTTCGTCCACGAGCGTGCCCAGGATCATCG
>NZ_JAGMUF010000112.1:139914-140536 GCF_019049125.1 Streptomyces sp. AC602_WCS936
CGCACCGCCGTTGACGTTGACCCTGTCCAGGGACAGGCCCATGTCCTTCACGAAACGCAGGACCACCGCCGCGAACGCCTCGTTGATCTCCACCAGGTCGATGTCGTCGATCGTCAGCCCCGCCTTGGCGAGCGCCTTGCGGGTGGCCGGGGCGGGCCCCGTGAGCATGATGGTGGGCTCCGACCCCGAGACGGCGGCGGAGACGATCCGCGCGCGGGGCGTGAGCCCGTATCGGTCACCGACCTCCTTGGAGCCGATGGCGACCAGCGAGGCACCGTCCACGATCCCGGACGAGTTGCCCGCGTGGTGGACGTGGTCGATCTTCTCGACCCAGTGGTACTTCTGCAGCGCCACCGCGTCGAAACCACCGAGCTCCCCGATGTCGGCGAAGGACGGCTTCAGCTTCGCCAGGGAGTCGGCGGTCGTACCCGGCCGCAGATGCTCGTCGTGGTCCAGGACGAGCAGTCCGTTGCGGTCCAGGACGGGGACGACGGACGCGTTGAAACGGCCGTCCTTCCAAGCCTTGGCCGCGCGCTCCTGGGAGAGGGCCGCGTACTCGTCGACGTCGCGGCGGGAGAAGCCCTCGATGGTGGCGATCAGGTCCGCGCCGATGCCCTGCGGC